>DASQCY010000688.1:0-3183 GCA_035634495.1 Allostellaceae bacterium | reverse complement strand
GGGCAACAGAGCCCGGCACAAACACCGCCGCGATCAGCACAACTATCAGGTAAAGCCATCGAACCCGCATCCCGCCCCCATCGGGGAACGGCCAAACGCAACGACTTGTTCCTCAGGCGGGTAGCGTCTATCCGCTCGTGCGCGCGGCTGCCGCGGCGATCCGGCGCTTCAGACGACGGATCTCGGGCGACAGCTTGCGGTCCGGCGTGTCGCGGAGAAACCCGTCGATGCCGCCTTTGTGCTCGATCGTGCGGATCCCTGCAGCGGTGATGCGCAGCCGGACCGAGCCGAGCACGTCCGATAGGACACTTGTTCGCTGCAAATTGGGCAGATAGCGTCGTTTGGTCTTATTGTTGGCATGGCTGACATTGTGCCCGACCTGGACGCCCTTGCCGGTGACCGCACATCTCCGCGCCATGGCGCACCTCGATCCAACTCTACCTCGGAACGACTTGCGCGGCCGCTTTCGGGCCGCGCGCCTCCTTCTAGCGACTCCGGCCGCGTCGCGTCAAGCGCAGGCCCGAGGCGGCACCGCTCAAGCGGTTCGACGACCAATCGGTCGGGAGGCTTCGCTGAAGTGGGGCTCGAGAGGGACCGCGGTACTGTCGACGCGCGAAGCCGTTCTGCGGCCGGCTCAGTATTTCTTGGCATCGGCCGACTTCAAGCAATGAACGGTTGCCGCCTTCACTCGCGCCGTAGAGGGCGCCCCAAGGCCATCGACGCCGCCGATCCCGAAGCGTCGTCAGTGGCCGAAAGCGGCAAAATCCCCGGCGGGGAACGGCTACCGCTATTCTCGCCTCGCCGGTAGTGTCGAAGCAATAGAGCTTTATGATTTGGCGGATCACATCGAGATCGTGCGGTCGTTCAACCCTGGGCTAATATGCAGCTGACGTCGGAGGATGCGGGGCATACGAAGAGCCCCGCTTTACTCTCGTCCGAGCCGATGTTAGGTGGCTTTCCTCCTTCGGCGCCTGCCGCGCGATCGACCTGGTACACCTCGATGCCATTGGCCGCGCGGAACACACGGTTGCGCGCTACTCAAAGTCGAGCCTCGAGATTCTAAAATTGGACGACCCGGGGTTATTGATGCGACTTTTCTTTATATGCCAGCGTGTCCCTTTCCCGCCGGACCGGGGGGACAAGATCACTACATTCAATGAGATCCGCCATCTCTCGACAAAGCATGAGGTGCACGTCTTCTGTCTCGCCGACGGCAAACGGGATCTCGATAATATTCCCGGTCTGCGCCGCTATGCGCAGAGCGTCACGGCAGTGCCGGTGATCGGGTGGAAGAGCAAGCTGCGTGCGCTCAGGGCCCTCTTGGCGGGGGAACCGCTTTCGGTGGCGGCATTCAACGAGGCGAACCTGCATGCCGTAATCAGGCGGAAATTCAGCGAACTGAAGCCCGACATAATCATGGTTTATAGCTGCAACGTCGCGCAATATGCCGAGCATTTCCCGCAGGTGCCGCGGATTATGCAATTCGCCGAGCTCGACTCGTCGCGGTGGGGGCAGTTCGCGCGCCGGTCGCGGCTGCCGTTGCGCTGGGTCTACTCGATCGAACAGCGGCGTTTCTTCGCATACGAACGGCGTATAGCCCGCACTTTCTCGCACGCGCTGGTCTGTACGGCAGCCGAACAGCGCGACTTCGAGCGCTTGATTCCCGGTGTGCCGGTCAGTCTCGTCAGCAACGGGGTAGACCTCGACTACTTCTGTTCGAAAGGTATTGCAAAGCGACCCGGATCGATCGTCTTCACCGGAGTGATGGATTATTTCCCTAATGTCGATGCCGTCGTCTGGTTCTGTGACAAGGTCCTGCCCATCGTGCAACAGCGAATTCCCGAAGCGGGCTTGACAATCTGCGGCAGCCAGCCGGCCGCGGCGGTGCGGCGCTTGGCAAAGAGACGCGGCGTCACCGTTACCGGACGGGTCCCGGACACGCGGCCTTATCTGGACGGGGCGGAAGTGTTTGTGGCGCCGATGCGAATGGCTCGCGGCATCCAGAACAAGCTGCTCGAGGCCTTGGCCATGGGGCTACCCTGTGTCGTCTCCAGCGCCGCCGCGACGGGCACGGTCGTTCCCGACGGAGAGGGCATTCTGGCGACGGACGACCCCGAGGAGTTTGCCGAGCACGTCATGCGGCTGCTGCGCGACGGCGTTTTCCGTGCCGCGATGGCGAGCAAGGCTCGGGCTGCCGCCGAACTGAATTACCGATGGGAAGCGCAGCTCGCCTGCCTCGACCGGGTGGTTGCAGTCCTTTCGCCCCGGTCCGCGTTGTCGGCCTCTCTGGAATGCGCCTGACCGGGGAAGCATAGAATGCGGATCTGGATCAGCGGCTGCGGCGGGATGATGGGGTCGCAGCTCTATGGCGCGCTCGTTGCGGCGGGTCATGATGTGCTGGCGAGCTACTATAAGCCGACGGTTGATCCCGCCGACCTGGTGGGTCTGCCTCTCGAGGAGGTCGATATCCGAGACTGGTGCTCGGTTTACGATTCGCTGATGCGGTTCCGCCCGGACGCGGTGTTTCATCTGGCCGCGCAGAGCTACCCGACGGTGTCGTGGCAGCGTCCGATCGAGACGTTGGAGACCAATGTAATTGGCACGGCCAATGTCCTCGAGGCCGTGCGGCGGTTCGGCGGGAATGTTCGTGTCGTGGTTGCCGGATCGTCGGCAGAATATGGGGCGGTCGATCCGGGGAGGGCGCCGATCTCCGAGAGCGCGCCGCTGCTCCCCTTGCACCCGTACGGCGTCTCCAAGGTCGCGACGGACCTGCTCGCGTACCAGTATTGGGCCAGCTTTGGGCTTGATGCGGTGCGCGTGCGGATTTTCAACTGCACCGGTCCGCGCAAGGTCGGCGACGCATTGTCCGACTTCGTGCGCCGCGCGGTTTGGTTGGAACGCCATCCCGAAACAAATGTGATCCGAGTGGGCAACCTCGAGACGCGGCGGACCATTGTCGATGTGCGCGACCTCAATCGCGGCTTGATCCTTCTGCTCGACCGTGGCGAGAGCGGCGAGGTTTACAATCTGGGCGGTCCGACTGCCTATCCGATGAGCGCAGTGCTGTCACGGGTTCTGCAGCGCGCGACGCGAAGCGATATAGTCCCTGAGGTCGATCCCAAGCTTCTCCGGCCGACCGACGAACCGATCATCTGGGCCGACTGCACCAAGCTGAAGCAGGCG
>DASQCY010000687.1:0-3658 GCA_035634495.1 Allostellaceae bacterium | reverse complement strand
GGAATTCCGCTGCCGGTGGAGATATCCCGGTCGTAGGCAAGTTTCTGATATACCTGCGATTTTCGATGCGGCGCGGGTGCTTTTCGAGCGCTGAAACGGGTTTTTCCTCTGCCGACAGGGAAATCTGCCTCGGTTGCCCATGGCCCGACCCAGCGGGGCTGCGGTGATCCCGGGCGAGCTCTTCACCGCGTCGGGCGACATCGAGATCAACGCTGGTCGGCCGACGGTGACCCTGACCGTCGCCAACACCGGCGACCGCCCGATCCAGGTGGGTTCGCATTACCATTTCTACGAAACCAACACCGCGCTCGCCTTTGATCGCGAACAGGCGCGCGGCTGGCGGCTCGACATCCCGGCCGGGACCGCGACCCGATTCGAGCCCGGACAGAGCCGCGAGGTCAGGCTCGTCGCTTACGCCGGGGAGCGCCGGGTCGTCGGCTTCAACGGCAAGATCAACGGCAAGCTGTGATGGTCTACGGATCTGCCATCGCTTCGTCATCATACGCGCGAAAGCGGGTATCCAGGGTCGAGGTCGAGCTGCTGCCCCTGGGTCCCCGCTTTCGCGGGGACGACGGAACCGGCGCGGTTTAACCGATGGCAACCAGCATCCCGCGCGGCGCCTATGCCGCGATGTTCGGGCCGACGACCGGGGATCGGCTGCGGCTGGCCGACACCGAACTCGTGATCGAGATCGAAGGCGACCGCACGATCTACGGCGAGGAGGTCAAGTTCGGTGGCGGCAAGGTGATCCGCGACGGCATGGGACAGAGCCAGGCGACCCGCGCCGAGGGGGCGGTCGATACCGTCATCACCAACGCCGTGATCCTCGACCATTGGGGCATCGTCAAGGCCGATATCGGCATCCGCGACGGCCGCATCAGCGGCATCGGCAAGGCCGGTAACCCCGACATCCAGCCCGGGGTCGACATCGTGATCGGTCCCGGGACCGAGGCGATCGCGGGTGAGGGCCGCATCGTCACTGCCGGCGGCGTCGATTCGCACATCCACTTCATCTGCCCGCAATTGGTTGAGGAGGCGCTCTACAGCGGCATCACGACGATGCTCGGCGGAGGCACCGGTCCGGCCGCCGGCACCGCGGCGACGACCTGCACGCCGGGGCCGTGGCATCTGGCTCGCATACTGCAAGCGGCGGAGGGATTGCCGGTCAATCTCGGGTTCTTCGGCAAAGGCAACGCCTCGGACCCGCGCGCCTTGGTCGAGATGGTCGAAGGCGGCGCCTGCGGGCTCAAGCTCCATGAGGATTGGGGCACCACTCCGGCGGCGATCGACACCTGCCTGGGTGTCGCCGAACAGCTCGACATTGCGGTGGCGATCCATACGGACACGCTCAACGAGTCCGGTTTTGTCGAGGACACGATCGCGGCCTTCAAGGGCCGCAACATCCACGCCTTTCACACCGAAGGGGCAGGGGGCGGCCACGCCCCCGACATCATCAAACTGTGCGGACTGCCGAACGTTTTGCCGTCCTCGACCAATCCGACCCGGCCGTTCACGGTCAACACCGTCGACGAGCACCTCGACATGCTGATGGTGTGCCATCATCTCGACCCGCGCATCCCGGAAGATGTGGCTTTTGCCGAGAGCCGGATCCGCCGCGAGACGATCGCCGCGGAAGACATCCTGCACGACCTCGGCGCCTTTAGCATGATGTCGTCGGACAGCCAGGCGATGGGCCGGGCCGGCGAGGTCATCATCCGCACCTGGCAGACCGCTGACAAAATGAAGCGGCAACGCGGCCGGCTGCCCGAGGACGGCGCCAATAACTCCAATGGGGCTGACAACTTCCGGGTCAAGCGCTATGTCGCAAAATACACGATCAACCCGGCGCTGACCCATGGGCTCGCCGAGCACATCGGTTCGGTCGAGCTCGGCAAGCTCGCCGATCTGGTGCTGTGGTCGCCGGCGTTTTTTGGGGTCAAACCGGATCTCGTGCTGAAGGCCGGGGTAATCGCCGCGGCATTGATGGGCGATCCGAACGCCTCGATCCCGACCCCGCAGCCGGTCCATTATCGGCCGATGTTCGGCGCTTTCGGCCGAGCGCTTTCGGCCTCGACGGTGACCTTTCTGCCGAACCTGGCGATCGAGCGCGGGGTCTCCGATCAGCTCGGCCTCCAGCGTATGGTGCTGCCCGCGCGCGGCATCCGCGCGATCGACAAGCGGTGCATGGTGCACAACGCGGCCACACCGCACATCGAGGTTGATCCGGAGACCTATGAGGTACGCGCCGACGGGGTGCACTTGACTTGCGAGCCGGCCACGGTGCTGCCGCTGGCGCAGCGCTACTTTCTCTATTGAGCCGCACGATGTGGCGGGCCATTGCTGTCCATCCCCGCGGCCGGTGGCCGGAAGACAGGATGGTCGATGCCGTGACGCTCGCTTACCTCGACCGGTATCGCCGCCGCATCCGCCTCATCGCCGATTCGGGCGTAGCCTTTCTGCTGGATCTGCCGTGCGCCCGGCATCTCGCCGATGGCGATGGGCTCGAGCTCGACATTGGCGGTTTTATCGGCGTGCGCGCGGCGCCCGAGCCAGTCCTCGATATCGAAGCCGCGGATCGGCCGAGCTTGTTGCGCATCGCCTGGCATCTCGGCAACCGCCATCTGCCGGTGCAGGTCATCGGCGACCGCCTGCGCATTCGCGAGGATCACGTCATTGCCGAGATGGTCGCTGGGCTCGGTGGCCGGATCGCCCATCGCGACGCACCCTTCGATCCGGAATTCGGCGCCTATGCCGGACCTCCGCAACACCATGCCGATGATGAAAGCGACCAAGGCTGAGACTCAGAGGCTATCTGAGGGCCAACTCTATCGAGTCCTCACTTGGTTCTCGCCTGGCTTCCCGATTGGCGCCTTCAGCTATTCGCATGGTCTCGAAACAGCCGCCGCGAGCGGCGCAGTGCACGATCGGGAGACCTTGCAGCGCTGGATCGCGGCGATCCTTACTCATGGCGCCGGCCGGATGGATGCCGATACCTTGCGCGACGCGCATCGGGCGGCCGCTGTGCAGAATCTCGAAGCACTGACCACCGCCAATCGGCGGGGACTTGCCTTCCGCGCCACCTCGGAGATGGTGCTCGAGACCGCGGCTCAAGGTGCGGCGTTTGTCCAAACCTGCCGCGCGGCCTGGCCCGATCACTTTCTCGACCGCTGGGCCGAGATGCTCGAAGAAGCAGGCGAAGGGGTGTGTCATTCCGCCGCTGCTGGCGCCGTTACCGCGCGGGCCGACATTCCTCTCGGCGGCGCGCTGACCGCGTATTTGCAGGCGATGGCCGCCAATCTGGTTTCCGCCGGGCTGCGCCTCGGGATCGTCGGCCAGACCGACGGCCAGCGCATCCTCGCCGCGCTCGAGCCCGTCGTCGGCACCGCGATGGCGAGCGCCTTGACCCGCAGTCCCGCCGCTTTCGGCGGTGCGACCCTCGCGATAGAGCTCGCCTCGATGGCGCACGAAACCCAATATTCGAGGCTCTTTCGCTCATGACAGCCAAGACAAAGCGCGATCCGCTGCGGGTCGGAATCGGCGGCCCTGTCGGGTCCGGCAAGACCGCGCTGATGGATTGGCTGTGCAAGCGGATGCGCGAGGACTGGGAGATCGCCGCGATCACCAACGACATCTATACCCGCGAGGACGCTGAATTTTT
>DASQCY010000686.1:0-5068 GCA_035634495.1 Allostellaceae bacterium | reverse complement strand
GATTCGAGCACGGTCAAGTTCCGCTCGCCTGACGGCACAATCGCCGAGATTGTCGATGTCGGGCGCTACCAGAAGATGAGAGAAGGGCGGAGCTAGGTCCCGGCTGTTCACACTGCTGGCGCGCGGAGCGCTCTTATGTCGTGTGCCGGATGCAGGGTGGCTTCGGTCTTGGCCTGCAGGGTGGGGAAATCCACGTCGTCCACCAGTTCGCGCACGACTAGCCCCTCCGCAGTGACATCAATGACGGCGAGGTCGGTATAGATCCGACGCACGACGGAGGCGGCGGTCAACGGATACCCGCACTGCCGGCGGATGCGTGGCGACCCGGTCCTGGTGGTGTGCTCGATGAGGACGCGAATCTCCTTGGCCCCCACTGCCAGATCCATCGCGCCGCCAACGCCGGGCGGAAAACCCGGATCGTCCGTCGTCCAATTTGCTAAGTCGCCCTTTTCCGAGACCTCGAAGGCGCCGAGCAGGGCGAGATCGAGATGACCGCCGCGGATCATCAGAAACGAGTCGGTGTGGTGCACGTAGCTGCCGCCGGTCACCAACGTAATCGGCTGCTTGCCGGCATTAATCAGATCCCAATCTACCTCGTTATCGCCCGGCGCCGGCCCTACTCCCAGGACGCCGTTCTCGCTGTGCAAGACGATTTCTCGATCGGCCGGGAGGAAATCCGAGACTAGAGTCGGCAGCCCGATCCCGAGGTTTACATAAGCGCCGTCGGCGAGATCCTGCGCGGCGCGCCAGGCAATTTGGCGACGTTTTAGCGGCATCCGGTTCCTCCTCTCACCCGGGAACTTCGACAAGGCGGTCGACGAAGATGCCGGGGGTAATGACCATCTCGGGATCGATCTCGCCAAGCTCGACAACCTGGCGTACTTGTGCGATGGAAAGGCTCGCGGACATCGCCATCGTAGGGTTGAAGTTTCGCGCCGATTTCCGGTAGGTCAGGTTGCCCCAGCGGTCGCCGCGATCGGCTGCGAGCAGCGCGACGTCGCCCTTCAGAGGTTTTTCCAGCACATACATTCGGCCGTCGATCTCACGGTGCTCCTTGCCTTTGGCCAGCCGGGTCCCGACCGAAACCGGCGAGTAAAACCCGCCGAGACCGGCGGCGGCGCAGCGCATCCGCTCGCTAATAATGCCCTGCGGCACGAGCTCCAGCTCGAGGCGGCCCGCGGCATAGAGCTCCTCGAACACGACAGAACCGGAACTGCGTGGAAACGAGCAGATGATCCGTTTTACACGGCCTGCCGCAAGCAGCGCCGCGAGCCCGGTCCGCCCGGTCCCAGCATTGTTGGCGACCACCGTCAGTTCGCGCGCGCCCTGCTCGATGACCGCCTCGCACAAAGCGTCGGGTAGACCGGCGCCGCCGAAGCCTGCGCACAGGATAATGGCACCATCGGGGATCCCGGCCACTGCTTCGGCGAGGGTGCGCACCCGCTTGTCGATCATCGCGTCTGGCCCCGATCAGAACGCGACCGCGTCACCGCCCTTGAGTGCGAGCATTGCCCGCGCCTCATCGGGTGATGCGATCTCGAGCGACAGGTTCTCGACAATCGCCCGGATAGCACTAACTTGATCGGCATTGCTCCGAGCGAGCTTGCCTCTACCGATCCACAACGAATCCTCGAGCCCGACCCGAACATTGCCGCCCATGATCGCGCCCATCGACACTAGCGGCAGCTGGTGGCGACCGGCTGCGAGTATCGACCACGCATACGAATCGCCAAAGAGCTTGTCGGCGATCCGCTTCATGTGCACGAGGTTCTCCGGATCCGCCCCGATACCGCCGAGGATACCAAAGATCGTCTGAACGAAAAGCGGTGGGTTGACCATACCCCGGTCGAGAAAGTGAGCGAGATTGTAGAGGTGACCGACATCGTAGCATTCGAATTCGAAGCGGGTGCCACACCCCTCTCCCAAATCCTTCAAGATCCGCTCGATATCGGCAAAGGTATTGCGGAAGATAAAATCGCGCGTCATTGCCAGATGCTGGGGCTCCCACGGGTACTTCCATTCTTTGTACCGGTCGAGCATCGGAAAGAGCCCGAAATTCATCGACCCCATGTTGAGCGAGCACATCTCGGGCTCGGCGCGCAACGGGGCAGCCAGCCTTTCCTCAAGTGTCATGCCGTGACCGCCGCCCGTTGTGATGTTGATGACGGCACCAGTCGACTGCTTGATCCGCGGCAGAAATTGCATGAACACGTCAGGGTCGGGGGTTGGCCGTCCGTCTTTCGGATCACGGGCATGGAGATGCAGGATCGCCGCCCCCGCCTCGGCTGCGGCAATCGCGTCCTGCGCAATCTCGTCCGGCGTCAGCGGCAGGTAAGGGCTCATCGTCGGAGTATGGATCGAGCCGGTGACGGCACAGGTGATGACGATCTTGCCACGAAGAGCCATTTCTTCCTCCCCTCAAGCGCCCATGCCCCGCAGGTGGACCGCCGAAGATCGGCCAGCTAACACTGCGCCCGGATGAACGACCGGACCTTCGGATAGGTCTCGTTTTGCCACCGACGGCCATGAAACACCCCATAATGGCCGACTTTGAGCTGCAGGTGGTGGGTCTTTTTCGCCGCAGCGATCCGACTGCAGAGTTGGTGCGCCGCGACGGTTTGGCCCGGCGCGCAGATGTCGTCTCGCTCGCCTTCCACCGTCATCAGCGCGGTGCGTTCGATGGCTGCCGGCTCGACCCGCTGTCCCCGCACTCGGAAGCTGCCGCGCGGCAGATCGTGGTCGTGAAATACCCGTTTGATGGTGTTGAGGTAGAAATCGGCCGGCAAATCCATCACCGAGCTGTATTCCTTGTAAAAGGCGCGGGTAGCCGCTGCGCTGTCGCCGTCGCCGCGCACGAGATTCTCGAACATCGCCCAGTGCGCGGACACGTGGCGATCGAGATTCATGCTCAGGAATCCGGCGAGCTGCAGAAAACCCGGATAGACCCGGCGGAAGGCTCCGGGATAACGCCCGGGCACTGTCGTAATCACGGTTCGTTCAAACCAGTCGAGCGAATGCGCCTCGGCGAAGCGGTTGACTTCGGTCGGGTTCGCCTTCGGGTCGATCGGACCACCCATCAATATCATCGATGCCGGTTGGCAGGGATCTCCATCGGCAGCCAGCAACGACACGGCCGCCAGCACCGGGACCGAGGGCTGGCAAACCGCCATGACATGAACGTCCGGCCCGAGGAGATAGATGAAACGGATTAAAAGATCCACGAAGTCGTCTAGGCCAAAGCGACCGTGGAGGAGCGGGACGTTTCGGGCGTTCGCCCAGTCAGTAACGAAGACGTCATGCTCGGGCAATAATGCTTGGACAGTGCCGCGCAGCAACGTCGGGAAGTGGCCAGAGAGCGGCGCGACGACCAGGATCCTTGGAGCTTCGCAGGGTTTATCCTTGCGGAAATGAAGCAGGTTGCAAAACGGATCGGCCGCCGCGATCTCCTCGGTGACGGCAACCTCTTGGCCCTCGATCAGTACCGTACGGATGCCAAAATCGGGTCTGGCATGTGACATTCCGGCGTTGGACAACAGCTCCATCGCGGCCGAAGCGCCCCGAATCAAAGGCGCATTGGCGAACCACGGCCAAGGTTGATTGAGCAGACACCGAAACGTCTCGGCCATCAGCCGGACCGGACCGAGCACGTCGTTGTGTACTTGGTAGGCCTCGTAAAGCATAAACCCTCGTATGTGCCCGTCGCCCGCGAGATCGCGAACATCCTAAAAATCGAAACGGTTGATCGCTTCGACACACTATCAGGCGAAACCATACATCTTAAAATTTGCTTTATTTCAAGCGGATATTTGTATGCCAATCATTTAGGCAAAGGTTTTATTGCGGCTAAAAGAACCCAACCGCAGTCGACCGCGTAACGCTTATACGAGAATAGATATTGCCGCTTTATCGGGCGACAATAGAAGTTTGCCTATTCTATAGGCGGATTAAAGGTATCGGGTCAATGTGGCGGAGCTGCTACCCCGCCGCGGACCTCGTGAACAACGACGCCCGAGAGGCGAGACGGCGGCGCTAGCCAGCGCGGATGCGTAAGGCTCGTTGCCACGTCGCTCTCCCCCGCTTTCCATCGACGCGCTACCGCACCCGGAGAAAAATCCCGCATCTTGACCGCGAGATCCGCAGCGCTACCCTCATGCACGAGGTGCAGGATCGTCATTGTTGCGTCGCTCGCCTCGGAAAGACAACGCCGAATCTCGACGTCACCGCGTAAAGCCGACGGAAGACGCTCCCCGAGCAGCGCGATCATGCGGCGGAGATCATGAGTGCGGCGCATTGCGGCGATGTCTCGCGCCGAGCGGCTAAAGCCGCCGTTACCCCCGGGAACCGGATCGTATCCGTCGATCGCAAAGCACAGCGTGTCGGCCGGGCGCGCATCGTCGAGCGCCGAAACCGAAATCGCGCTGCCGGCGAAGAGCTGACGGCCAATCGTAACGGCCGGCAGTCCCGGGAACGGCGTGCCAGCCAGCACGTGATCGACGCCTAGCACGTGCCGGTCGTTGTCGAAGAACGTTTCCGCTCCAGTCGCCAGGTTCACCGCTCCAAACACGACCCGAACGCCACCCGAATTGATCCGGTCGAAATCGACTACTTCACCGATCATCGCGCGTAGTGCCGGGGCGGAGATGACCGGCTCTTCGTATGAAGATGGAAATCCTGCTCCGCGGCGCCCACCGGTCAACCATTTCGTAAGGGCCGATCGCGCCCACCATTTTGCACTTCGTGGACGATGGCCCTGCGGGCGCCTACTCACCTCTCGCCAAAACTGTCGCAGCCGCTGGGCGCGTTCATGCGGCAGACTTCCGGCGATGATGGCCGCATTGACCGCGCCAATCGCGGTGCCGGCGACCCAGTTCGGCCGCACGCCGCACTTTTCGAGCGCGGCATAGGCACCCGCCTGATAGGCTCCGAGCGCGCCCCCGCCGGACAATACCAGGGCGATCCGTTCGAAACGAGCCAGGCTCTTATCCGGTCGCCCTCGCGCCAAACCGCTCCTCCGTCTCGACACGCTGCATCATAGGAAAACGCGCCGGTGCGTCCAGTGCCGATGCAC
>DASQCY010000685.1:0-11487 GCA_035634495.1 Allostellaceae bacterium | reverse complement strand
GAATGCTGCCGCTATGAACCGAGCCTCGAAGATCTGCTCGCGGACGAGGTGATGGAGCCTGTACTGCGCAGCGCCGGTCTCGAGCTGCAAGAGCTCCGCGAGATGATGATGGAAACAGCTCGCCGCATCGAGGATCGAGAGAGGCGGAGCGATCCGGGCGAGGATGAGGGAGCGTGAAAGTCACGTTCCCAGCTCCGGGAACTCGAGCCGGACCCGCAGCCCGGGCCGGTTGTCGGCGAGTTCGACCGTGCCCCGGTGTCGTCGCGCGACGGCTCGGACGAGACTGAGCCCGAGGCCGTTTCCTGGGGTACTGCGACTCCGCTCGAGACGAACAAACCGGTCGAACACTGTCTTTCGATCCGCTTCTGGAATACCATGGCCCCGATCGGTCACCTCAAGCGCGGCCCGGCCGTCACCCCGTAGGACCCGGATCTGAATTTCGCCGCCGCCGGCATATTTGAGCGCATTATCAAGCAGATTGGCGAGCGCCTGAGACAACAGGTGTCGCGAACCGCGAATTCTGACGCCAGGCTCGGTAGCGAGCGACAGGACGAACCCCTTTTCCTCGGCGACCGGTTCATAGAGTTCGGCTGCCGACCGGGCGACTTCCGCAAGGTCCAACACCTCGCTCTCGTCGCGGCGCATTCCCGATTCCAACTCCGCAATGCTGAGCAGCGCATTGAAGGTCGCGAGCAAGCGGTCGGCTTCGTCGATCGCCGAGCGAATTGCTTCGGTTTGGCCCGAGCCGTCGGCCGGACCGAGCAACGCCAATTCGAGCCGGACCCGCAGGCGGGATAGGGGAGTCTTCAAATCGTGGGCGACATCGTCGGTGACCTCGCGCATCGCGGTCATCAGACGCTCGATCTGATCGAGCATGCGGTTCAGATTAGCGGCGAGCTGGTCGAATTCGTCGCTCGTGCCGTCGAGCGGAACACGATCCGATAGATTGCCGGCCATGACGCGCTCGCTGGTCCGGTTCACCTGTTCGACGCGTCGCAGCAGGTTGCGGCTCATTGCCGTCCCGCCCATAAGACCGACTCCGAGAGCAACCAATCCGGCCCACAACAGGGTAGTCTTGACCCGGTTGCGGAACGCCGTCGCGTCGCTGACGTCGCGGCCGACCAACATGCGGTAACCGCCGGGGATGATAAACGATGCGCCCTGTGCGGGGTGGGTCTCGACCCGTTCCTTGACGCGTGCCGCGGTCGTAAAGGACAGCCGGCCCGCATGGGTGGGGACCCCCGCCGGCCACGCAGCGATGTTGCCGGCGAGCGGCCTGCCGCCGGGATCGGTCACCAGATACAGCATTCCATCACCGCGATCGCCGGCGCTGCGCGCCGCGACGATCTGAATGAGGCCGCTCAAACCGCGCTGGGCGTATTGCTCGGCGAGCCCGGTAATCTCGGCGTCGAGCGTCGCTTCGGTCTGGCGCTCGACGAAATCCGCGCTCGTCCAATAAACGAACAGCAGAACTCCCAAGACCGAGACGACGAAGACCAGGAAATAAAGAGCAGCGAGGCGGAAAGCATGGGTTCGGAGCAGCCGCTGCGCATTACCGAAAAACCGACGTGGAGCGGTCCACGATCCCCGGGCGGGCAGCAAAAGCTTCTCAGCGATCATCGGGACGCAGATGGTCCGGACACGCGCAGACAGTAGCCGGCACCACGCACCGTGTGCAGCAAGGGGCTATCGAAACTCTTGTCGATCTTTTGCCGCAGTCGGCTTACGTGAACGTCGATGACGTTGGTCTGCGGGTCGAAGTGATAATCCCAGACGTGCTCGAGCAGCATCGTCCGGGTAACGACATGGCCGGCATTGCGCATCAGATATTCGAGGAGCCGGAACTCGCGCGGCAATACTTCGATCGGCTTGTCGCGGCGCTTGACCGTCCGCGTCAATAAATCGAGTTCGAGATCTCCGACGCGCAGCTTCGTCGTCGCCGCCGTCACCGCCCCGCGCCGCAGCAGTGCCTCAAGGCGCGCGAGCAACTCGCTGAACGCGAAGGGCTTGACCAGATAGTCGTCGCCGCCGGCGCGCAAGCCTTTGACGCGGTCATCAACACTGCCGAGCGCGCTCAGAATCAGCGCCGGCGTAGAGATCCCCGCCGCGCGCAGCGCTCCGAGCATCGCCAGACCGTCCATGCTCGGAAGCATACGGTCGAGGACGATCGCGTCGTAGCTGCCCGAAGTCGCGAGGAACAACCCCTCGCGCCCATCGCCCGCTTGGTCCACGGTGTAGCCGCTCTCACCTAAGCCCTTGACCAGATAGAGGGCCGTTTCACGGTCGTCCTCGACGACTAGTAGCTTCATCGCATCCTTATGTCGGCGTCGGTTCCGGGCGCCGACAACGAAGTGGTGTCCAGGAGCGCAGCGAGCAAGCAGGGGGACCGAATACACCACCCTCACCGGCGCCGGAAGCGGGTCAGGCGGCCCAGTTAAGATTTTGGGCTTGACCCCGCCGGATCGGGCACGATTTATAACGTACCAAATCAGTCCGAATTTGGTACCCGTTCCAAATCGGGCGTCGAGGAAGCGATGATCATCCTGAGCAAGCTCGCCGACTACGGTGTCATTGTCGCCACCCACCTCGCGGCATTTCCCGACCGCCAGGTAACCGCCGGTGCGGTCGCCACGGCGACTCGGCTGCCCCGGGCGACCGTCGCCAAGCTATTGAAGGCCTTGGCGCATGCGCGCCTGGTAACGGCCACCCGGGGCGCTTCCGGCGGATACCGTCTGGCCCGCGGGGCGAAAGCGATTTCGGTCGCCGAGGTCGTCGCCGCGATCGATGGCGATATCGGCCTGACCCAATGCTCTGTGCATGTCGATGAATGCGCGCGCACAACCTATTGCCCGACCCGGCCGCATTGGGCGGCGATCAACCGCGCGGTGGGACAAGCGTTGGCGGCGGTTTCGCTCGAAGCGATGGTTACCCCGGCTGCCTTTGTTCCCCGAATGCCCACGCGCACCACTTCGCCAGAACACGACGAGCCCAGATATTCCGCATGACTGCGTCAACAGACACCGTCCAGACCGTCCGGTCGCTCTCCCAGGAGGGCTACAAATACGGCTTTGTGACCGATATCGAAGCCGACGAAGCTCCGCCCGGCCTCAACGAGGACACGATCCGCTTCATCTCGGCCAAAAAAGAAGAGCCGGATTGGCTGCTCGAATGGCGCCTCGCAGCTTTCCGCGCGTGGCTGAAGATGACGCAGCCGAATTGGGCAAAGCTCCATCTCACGCCGATCGACTATCAGGCCGCCACCTATTACTCCGCGCCGAAGAAGAGCACAGGGCCGAAATCGCTAGACGAGGTCGATCCCGAGCTGCTGCGCACCTATGAAAAGCTTGGGATCCCGCTGCGCGAACGCGAGGCGCTCGCTGGGGTGGCCGTCGATGCGGTCTTTGACAGCATTTCGGTAGCGACAACCTTCAAGGAAGAACTCGCCAAGCTCGGCATCATCTTCTGCTCGATGGGCGAGGCGGTGCGCGAGCACCCTGATCTCGTCCGCCGCTATCTCGGGACAGTAGTCCCGCAGAACGACAATTTCTTCGCGGCATTGAATTCGGCAGTCTTCAGCGACGGCTCTTTTGCCTACGTACCGGCCGGCGTTCGCTGCCCGATGGAGCTCAGCACCTATTTCCGGATCAATGCGGCCAAGAGCGGGCAGTTCGAGCGCACACTCCTGATCGCCGACGCCGGCAGCTATGTCAGCTACCTCGAAGGCTGTACCGCGCCGCAACGCGACGAGAACCAGCTCCACGCCGCCGTTGTCGAGCTGATCGCCCACGCGGACGCCCAGATCAAATATTCGACAGTGCAGAATTGGTACCCGGGCGACGCCGAAGGGCGTGGCGGCATCTACAACTTCGTGACCAAGCGCGGCGCCTGCCGTGGGGCGCGGGCCAAGATCTCATGGACTCAGGTCGAAACCGGCTCGGCGATTACCTGGAAATATCCGAGCTGCGTGCTCGAAGGCGACCATTCGGTCGGCGAGTTCTATTCGGTCGCGATCACCAACAATTGCCAGCAGGCCGATACCGGAACCAAAATGATCCATATCGGCAAGGACAGCCGGTCAACAATCGTCGCGAAGGGGATTTCGGCCGGCCGCGGGCAGAACACCTATCGCGGTCTCGTGCGGGTGCAACCGCGCGCACAGGGGGCGCGCAATCACACGCAATGTGATTCGTTGCTAATCGGCGACCGCTGCGGTGCGCACACCGTGCCCTATATCGAGGTGCGCAATCCGTCGGCCCGGGTCGAGCACGAGGCGACGACCTCGAAGATCGGCGAGGACCAGCTGTTCTATTGTCGGCAGCGCGGATTGAGCCCCGAGGACGCCGTGTCATTGATCGTCAACGGATTTTGCAAGGAAGTGCTCAAAGAGCTACCGATGGAATTCGCGGTCGAAGCACAAAAGCTGCTCGCCGTGAGCCTCGAAGGCAGCGTCGGCTGAGGGCGGCGCCATGACGGCAGTAGTGCCAATGCTCGAGATCAGGGACTTGCACGCGCAACTCGCCGACGGACGCGAGATCCTGCAGGGCATCGATCTCTCCGTGAACGGCGGCGAGGTGCACGCGATCATGGGGCCGAACGGCTCCGGCAAGAGCACGCTCGCCGCCGTGCTCGCCGGCCGCGACGGCTACGAGGTCATCGCGGGCGAGGTCGCCTATCTCGGCCGCGATCTCCTCGCAATGCCGGCAGAGGAGCGGGCGCGCGAGGGGCTGTTTCTCGCTTTCCAGTACCCGGTCGAGCTCCCGGGCGTGAACAACATGTATTTTCTGCGCACCGCGATCAACGCGCAGCGCCGCCATCGCGGCGAGCCCGAGCTCGACGCCGGCCAATTTCTCAGGGCGGTGCGCGCGAAGCTCAAGCTCTTGGAGATCGACCAGGATCTGTTGCAACGGGCCGTCAATGTCGGTTTTTCCGGTGGCGAGAAGAAACGCAACGAGATCTTTCAGATGGCGATGCTGGAGCCGCGCCTGGCGATCCTCGATGAGACCGACAGCGGCCTGGATATAGACGCTCTGAAGGTGGTGGCGCACGGCGTCAACCAGCAGCGCGCACCCGATCGCGCGATCGTCATGATCACCCACTACCAGCGCCTGCTAGGCTATGTCGAGCCGGATCACGTACACGTGCTGCAAGGCGGCCGAATCGTCGAGTCGGGCGACAAGGATCTCGCGGTAGAGCTCGAGCGGAGCGGCTACGGTCTCCTCGGCGACGCCGCGTGACCGCTGCGGAATAATCCCGATGAGCACCGTCGTCGATTTCCCGGTCAAGCCCGAAGCGCGACCTTACCTGGATGCCTTCGGGAGTGGGGATCCTGGCCGACGGGCCAGGGATCCGGACTGGCTCGCCGGGCATCGCAAGCGCAGCCTCGCGCGGTTTGCTGAGCTCGGTTTTCCGAGCCGCCGCAGCGAGGCCTGGCGTTATCTCGATTTGCGGGGGCTCCAAGAGGCCCCGATGCTTCCGGCCAGCGCGATGCGCGTTGTTGCCGGAATGGCAACGCGCGCTCAGCTCGCCGAAGTCGGGCTCTCCCAAGCGGCGTATCGCCTCGTCCTCGTCGACGGGCGGCTCGCGCCGGAGCTCTCCGCGGTCGAGGGAGTGTCTCCGGGCGTCTGGCTCGGTGGCACGGCGACGGCGATTGCCGAGCGACCGGGTCTGGTACGATCCGCGATCGAAGCACCGGCACTCGACACCGCGCGGCCGTTCGCCGCGCTCAATGCCGCGTTTTTTGCCGACGGCTTCGTCCTCGATGTAGCGCCGGGGGTCGAGCTCGATCGACCGATCGAGATCGTTCACCTGGCATCGGGCGAGACGGGCGGCTCGCTGCACACGCGCAGCCTCGTTGCGGTCGGGGCAGGCAGCCGCGCTTCGGTTTTCGAGACCTTCGCCGGCCTCCGCAGCTACTGGCGCAATGATGTGGTCGAGCTCCGGCTCGCTGCTGGCGCCGAACTTGCCAGGGTGGCGCTCGTCGAAGAAGCGGCGGACGCTCTGCATATCAGCGAGATGCTGGCCGTACTGGGACCCACCTCGCGGCTCGCCAGCTTTGTCATGCTGTTGGGCGGCCGGACGGTGCGGCACGAGGCGACGGTACGGAGCGAGGGCGAGGCGACGCGTTGCGCGCTGCACGGCGCCTTTGTGCTGTCGGGGCGCCAAGAGGCGAATATCGTCACCACGGTCGACCACGCAGCGCCGGCCGGCGAAACCCGCGAGGTGTTCAAAGGGGTCGCCGCAGGGCGGGCGCACGGCGCCTTTCAGGGCCGCATCGCGGTTCGGCCGGGCGCGCAAAAGGTCGATGCGCACCAGCTCAGCCGCAACCTGGTGCTGAGCCCGCGCGCCGCGATCGACACCAAGCCCGAGCTCGAGATCTACGCAGATGACGTGAAGTGCAGCCATGGCGCCGCGGTCGGCGATCTCGATGAAGCGGCGCTCTTTTACCTGAGAACCCGCGGCATCGGGCGCGAAGAGGCGCGACGCATGCTGATCGAGGCCTTTGTCCGGGAGGCGGTCGAGCTGGTCGGTTCGCCGCAGCTGCGCGAGCACTTGTTGTCGCGGCTCGCTCGTCGCTTGGCCATGTTGGAGGAATGAGGATGACGACCGCGAGTTTGCGCAGCGTCTATCCGGGGCCTGGTGGCTTCGACCCGCGGCGGCTGAAGCGTGAATTTCCGATTTTTGCGAACAACCCCGATCTTGTGTTTCTCGATTCCGCCGCCAGCGCTCAGAAACCGCGCTCGGTCATCGATCGCATCGCCGACTACTACAGCACCGACTATGCCAACGTGCATCGCGGGGTCTACCGTCTGAGCGCCCGCTCGACCGAGCTATTCGAGGAAGCCCGCGAGAAGGTGCGGCGTTTTCTGAATGCCGTCGACCCGCGCGAGATCGTGTTTGTGCGCAACACCACCGAGGCGATCAACCTTGTTGCTCAGAGCTGGGGGCCCGCGTCCCTCAGATCCGGCGATGAGGTATTGATCAGCATACTCGAGCATCATTCCAACATCGTGCCCTGGCAGCTGCTGCGGGATCGGATCGGTATCCAGCTGGTCGTAGCGCCGCTGGACGCGACGGGTGGGCTGGATCTAGCCGGCTTCGAGGCGCGCCTATCGCCACGCACGCGGCTCGTCGCGATCACTCACGTGGCCAATGCCACCGGCGCGGTCGCTCCGGTCGAAACGATTGTGCAGCTGGCGCATCAGAGAGGCGCCAAGGTGCTTATCGACGGTAGCCAGGCAGCGCCACGGCTGCCGGTCGACGTACAGGCGTTGGGCTGTGACTTCTACGCCCTGACGGGTCATAAAGTCTACGGACCCACCGGGATTGGCGCACTCTATGGACGTTACGATCTGCTCGCCGCAATGCCACCCTGGCAAGGCGGCGGCGAGATGATCCTCCGCGTCACCCTCGAGAAGACCGAGTTCCAGGAGCCGCCGCACCGGTTCGAGGCCGGCACGCCGGACATTGCCGGCGCGATCGGGCTCGGTGCCGCGGTCGACTTCATCGAGGAGCTCGGACGCGACAACATCCTTGAGCATGAGGAGGCACTGACCGGCTATGGCGTCGACCGGCTGTCACGCATCCCGGGTCTGCGGTTGCTCGACGCCGGCCAGCGGCGCCTCGGTATTCTTTCCTTCGACTTGGAGGGCGTGCATCCGCATGACGTCGCTCAGGTGCTCGACGAGCATCACGTGGCCGTGCGCGCCGGGCACCATTGTGCGCAGCCGCTGATGGAATGGTTCGGCTTGGCCGGAACCACCCGTGCTTCGCTCGGCGTCTACAATGACGACCGCGACATCGATCGGTTGGCCGAAGCGATCGAGGCTGCTCGGGAGATGTTCCGGCGATGATCGATCTGCGCGAACTCTACCAGGACATCATCCTCGACCACGGGCGCCACCCGCGCAACTTTCGCACGATCGAGCATCCGACCCATTTTGCCCAGGGTCACAACCCGCTGTGCGGCGACCGTGTGACGGTCTACCTGTCGCTCGACGGCGACCGCATCGCCGATGTCGCGTTCCAGGGTCGCGGCTGCGCGATCTCTACCGCGGCGGCCTCGCTGATGACCGAGGTATTGAAGGGGAAGACGGTAGAGGAGGCCCGGGCCCTCTTCACGCAATTTCATGCCCGGGTGACCGGCGGCGAGCTCGTAGAACTGCCCGAGCCGCTGGCTGAGGAGGCCGAGCGGCTCGAACCCTTGACTGGAGTCAAGGCATACCCGGCCCGGGTCAAGTGCGCAACATTGTCCTGGCATGCGCTCGAGGCCGCGCTGAAGGGCGGCGGCGTGGGCGCCACGGTAAAGACGGAGTAGCAAGATGGATCGCGATCTGTTCGACTTCGCACCGGAGGGGGCCGCTGCCGAGACGGAGGTCGACCGCCCGGAAGCGGGCGAAGACGATCCGGCACTGATGGCGCCGGTTCTCGCGGCACTGAAGACCGTCCGAGATCCGGAAATCCCGATGGACCTCGTCGAGCTCGGGCTGATCTACGAGCTGATCGTCAAGCAGGGTGGCACGGTCTATGTCGAGATGACATTGACGACACCAGCGTGCCCGGTCGCCGCGAGCATGCCCGGCGAGGTGGAGGCGGCAATTCGTACCGTCCCCGGCGTCGACGATGTTCGGGTGAAGCTCGTATGGACGCCACCCTGGGGTCCCGAGCGGATGAGCGAGGAAGCGCGGCTTGAGCTCGGCATGTTGTGACCATCCGGGTGATCCGCGCCGGCAGTTCGAGCGCGAAGACGGTCTATCGCGGCGGGGTCGCTGGTTGCCCTGTGGCACCGGCTTGGTATCCGGCGTTGTAGGAGGAGGCCTGATCTCGCTTTACCTTGTCGAAGATCAGCCCGCCTGCAAGACCCGCGGCAGCACCGATACCGGCACCAAGACCTGCATTGCCGGCGATCGCGCCAATAATAGCGCCGCCACCGGCTCCGATCGCGGTACCGGACAGCGCCCGCTGCTGAGTCGTGGTCATGTCCGCACACCCCGCCAGCGGCACCGCCGCCACCGCCACCGCGAGAATGAGCTTTCTCATCGCGCCCTCCGCCTGCTGGAGGCGGCTTCCGCCGGGCAGGGAAATCTTTCCGCCAGGTATACGAATACGCCGTCGATCGAGGGCATATCGAGCCGTCCCGGCAGCTCGTTTGCCCATGTGATGAAATTGGTCAGTTCGGAGCCCCTAGGTGGCCGAGGTGATGGAAGGCAGAACAGCTTGCGCGCGCCCTTCTGGTCCTCGTGTGCCTCTTCGACAATTACCGCGCCCTCAACAAATCCATGACAGAAATTCACCGACGCTGTCATCCTCGGATCGTCTGGGCTCGGCGCACAAATAGCGATCAGATCGCGCACATTGTTGGGCGGAAACTGCGCATCCGTCACGGCCGCGGGAGCCAACGTAAAAGGTGTGACGGTGGCGCTGGCCAACAGCGCTGCACCCAAAAGTAGGCACTTCGATCCCATACGATCCCCCATCTCGTCATCGCGCGGATTCGGTTAGCGCATTGCTCGGCGCCGCGTCAATTCTGCTGCAGCACGACTCTCAGCTCACTCAGCCGATCCTGGACAAAATCGCGCGCGTCGATCGAAAGACTGCCGGCTCGGAAGACGAGCGTAACGATCACGATCAGAATGCAGATAGACACCGTCTTTTTCAACAATCTCCAAACCTTCTTCGGATCGCGCAGCGTCAGCGCGAAGGAAACATTGAGAGTTCTTTGAGGCTATCACTTCGAATGCGTAGAATGAAAAAATTTTCGCTTAATTCGCCTATCATCTTAGTTAAAGATTAGCGAAGGGTCAAGCGACCCGCTGCAGTGACTCTCGCTGCGATAAGATCTCTAGGTGCGATCGCCGTTAGTCGGCGATCGTGAGCAGCGTCGAGGTTGGCTGGGAAATATTGTTGGGAGCCGAGCGATTTGATCATCGCCAAACCTTTCGGTGTAAGCTCGTGGCCCGTCCCGGTCTGGTAACCGCAAACCGCCGCATGACGACGCGCCGGACTCTATTGCTGTTGGCT
This sequence comes from Allostellaceae bacterium, assembly GCA_035634495.1. Taxonomy (GTDB): domain Bacteria; phylum Pseudomonadota; class Alphaproteobacteria; order ATCC43930; family CGMCC-115725; genus AP-15. The sequence goes on along the minus strand of DASQCY010000685.1, from coordinate 1,470 downwards.
GCTGTGGTTGCCGTAAACTCATTTGCGTTTTCGGCACGAGGCCAATTGCAGCGCTTTGCGACATCCGAGCTAACCATCGTCAGCGCAACAGGCCCGCACCGTTTTAGGGTAGAAGTTGCCGAGACGCCGGCTCAAATGGAGCAGGGTCTGATGTTCCGGCGGACCCTGGCCCCGGACGCCGGGATGTTGTTCGACTACAAGGCGCCCACCGTAGCGACGATGTGGATGCGCAACACGTTGATCCCGCTCGATATGCTCTTCGTCGACGAGCGAGGTCGGATCGTCAACATCCGCGAGCGCGCGGTTCCGCAGTCACTCGATGTGATCGCCGCTGCAGCTCCGGTTCGCGCGGTGATCGAGCTGAACGGCGGCACCGCAGCGCGCCTCGGCATCGCGCCGGGCGACCAAGTGCAACACTCAATCTTCGGCAATGCGTCGTGATAGCCGCAAGTCAGCGTTTCATGCCGACCTCAAGCCATCGCCGGGCCGTCGCGGGCAATTTAGAGGAAGCCCCTCAAAACGTCGAGAAAGGCGTCAAGACGATCGTGATGAACCCAATGCCCGGCACCGTCGAATGAGATCACGCGGGCATGTCGGAAGTGACGCAGGCGACCGTCGGTCTCCGGGTTCGCAGCCCAGCTCTCCTTGCCGTAGACGAGCAGGGTGGGACAGCCGATGCGCGCCCAGAGCTGCTCAATCTCGGCCTGCGGCATTCCGTAGGCCGAATTGGCGCGCGTGTAGTTGTCGAACTTCCAGCTGTAAGTGCCATCTTCGTTCTGGTTGACGCCATGCTGGGTCAGGTGGCGCGCTTGTTCGGGCGAGAGATGCCGGTTGGCCTCCTGCATGCGCTTTAAGGCGTCGTCGATCGAACGATAGCGGCGCGGCAGCCGTCCCGAGAGCCGGCGGGTCTCCTCGATCCATTCGTGCATCCGCTCGGCGAGCGGCACTCTAGCCCGCTCGGCCGTCTTTTCGGGCGATGCCCCGACCCCTTCGATCGCCACCAAGCGGCGCACATTATCGGGGTAGATACCGGTATAGCGCAGGGCGATGTTGCCCCCGAGCGAATGGCCGACGATGGTGACCGGCGCCAGTTCCTGCTGATGGATCAACTGGGCAAGGTCATAGATGAAGGCGGCCAGCGTGTAGCTACCGTCGGGCGACCATTGGCTGTCGCCGTGGCCGCGCAGGTCGGGAGCCAGGACATGCCAATCGCGCCGCAACGCCGTTGCGACCCAGTCCCAATTGCGGCAATGATCCCGACCGCCATGCAGGAGTATTACCGGGGGCGCTCCCGGATTTCCCCAATCAACGTAGTGCAACCGCAAGCGCTGCGAGAAATAAATGCGTGAGGTCGGTCCAGAGCTGTCGAGCGGCATCGGTGCGTCTCGTTGTTTCGGCCAGGGCGGCGATGGGGGGCGTCCCTTAAACATGCGAAGACCCCCGCGCGCTCGCAGGCGTCAAGCGGGGGTC
>DASQCY010000684.1:0-3224 GCA_035634495.1 Allostellaceae bacterium | reverse complement strand
CGCGCCCCCGCCGGACAATACCAGGGCGATCCGTTCGAAACGAGCCAGGCTCTTATCCGGTCGCCCTCGCGCCAAACCGCTCCTCCGTCTCGACACGCTGCATCATAGGAAAACGCGCCGGTGCGTCCAGTGCCGATGCACCCTATTTGGCAGCCCTTCGCTCGGAACGGATCGCCGGTAGCGTCAGGAGATAGACTGAAATTGCCCTCCGGTCGGCGTCGGTGAGCCGAGCGGTGTTTTTCACGATTTCAGCCATGGCGCCGCCGACGAAATCGAAATCGGGCGTCTGCCCGTCCTTTAGAAGAGTAATGATATCTTGCTCGTTCCAATTGCCGATCCCGGTGTCCGGATCCGAGGTGATGTTCGGCACAACGTGGCCGTCGGGGCCGTGCCCGGTACCTGCGAGAAAGCGCGACGGCTCGGTGGCGCCGAACCAGTTGCGCGGCGTGTGGCATTCACCGCAATGAGCAAGCGCAGTGACGAGATAGGCGCCGCGGTTATAAGCCTCGCCGCGCTCCGGCGCCGGCCGGTAGGGGCCGGGCCTGAAAAACAGTAGCTTCCACCCGTTTAGTAAGAACCGCCACGAAAACGGAAAGGCTACGTCATGCGCCCGGTTGGCCTGCCGTACCGCTGGCTGGGCAAACAGATAGGCTTTGATCGCCCGAGCATCGTCGTCGGTGATTTTGGTAAAGCTCGGATAGGGAAACACCGGGAAATAGTTCGAACCATCAGGACTTAGACCCTCGCGCAATGCATTCAGGAATTGCGCGTCGCTCCAGCGCCCGATCCCGGTCTCCGGATCGGGGGTGATGTTCGGGGCATAGAAGGTCCCGAACGGGGTTGTGAGGGCGCGGCCACCCGCGTATGGGCGCCCGCGGTTCTTGGCGTCGGTGTGACAGTCCGCGCAACCTGCCGCTGCGGCCAGGTAGGCGCCGCGCGCCGCCGGATCTGTGTCCGCTGCCCTCGCTGCGAGCCCGCCAAAAGCCAGGCATATAGCGGCGAGAGCCGCCGCCGTCAGTCTTGCAGTTTCTCGCGGAAGGTCTCGTGGCAAGCGCCGCAGCCGTTTTTCCCGAGATCGCCGAAAGCCGTCTGAATGGCGGCCTTATCGCCGCTCTTTACAGCCACGAGGAGCACGTCGGCCTTGCTCACAGCGTTCTTCTGAGCATCGAGAAACTTGCTCCAATCGCTCCAAATCAGCGGCTTGGCCGCGAATTTCCCATCTGGGCTGGGTCCGCCCGAACCCGGCGGAAACGCGTCGGGTATTTTTCTTATCGACTCGGTCAAACCGACCGCGCCCGATTCGGCCTGGGCCTGATCCCCCTTGCCGTCGATATAGGCCTTGATGCTCCCGAGGTCCTTTCCTTGCCCCTTCATCAAGGCCTCGCGGTTCTTAGCGACCGTTTCCTTGTCCTGCGCCGGCGCAGCGACGTTGACGGCGGTCAGCACACAGATCAGTGCGGCAGTCATCATTGAGCGTTTCGTCGATGATTTCATCCCGCCTCCCTTTATATCAAGTTTGGGTTATGCCCATTCGCTTACCCCAGAATAACGTCCGTGGGCGGCAAAGCAACGCCTCGGGGAGCGACCTCACCGTTAGGTGATTGGGATTTCAATATGGGTCTTGAAACCGGCGCGCTCGCGCATGCGCTCGTACCACGCTTTGAGGTTCTTCAATCGTGGCCGCTCGATCGGAAAAGCGTGCCAGCGGTAGACCATGGTTCCTAATGCAATCTCGGCGAGCGTCAGCTGCGGTCCCGCCAGGTAGGGTCGCCCTTCGAGCTCGTCTTCAACAATCGTCCACGCAGCCAGCGCCTGCAGCCGCGCCGCCTCGATCGCCGCTTGATCACGCTGTTCGGGTCTCGCCCGGATCAGCATGCCGAGCAGGGCTGCCATAGGCGGCCCGGAAGTGGCGAGCTGCCAGTCCATCCAACGTTCGACATTCGCGCGGGCGGCGGGGTCGTTCGGATACAACCGCTCGCCATGACGCGTTGCGGCGAGGTATCGGCAGATCGTGTTCGATTCCCACAGAATCAGGTCATTATCCTTGATTGTCGGCACTCGACCGTTCGGATTCATCGCGAGATATTCGGGATCGCGATTACCGCCAAACGGTCCACCGAGGTCGACACGCTCGTACTCGATGCCGAGTTCGGCGCAGCACCACAGCACTTTCTGCACGTTGGACGAGGTCGTGCGTCCCCAGATCTTCAGCATCGTGTCTCCTCCTTCAGATTCGCGGGTATGGAGCCTCAGTTTCTTACCCAGCGCAACGACGACGGCCTGGGCCTGATTAGCGTATAGTCGCGTGATCGGGACCGCATCATCGGTGTCCCGGTCACGACGAGGAGGTGTCGGATGAACCGGCTCGGGATCCCGTTGGCCGCTGTGCTGCTGCTCTTGGCCGGGACGGCCCAGGCGAGCCAACAGGGTCAGGGGGTGGTCAACTCATGGAAGGCGGCGGATAAATGCGCCAAGCAGGCTCAGGCCGCCTATCCCGACTACAATGCGGAAGCGAATGCAAAACGGGATGCCAAGCTGAAGGAATGCTTGAATGCCGGCAACCTCGCCCCCCGCCAACCCCTGTCGCCGCCGCCTCCTCGGTAACACGTCGGCGAGGGTACCGACTCAGCCCGGGTGACCCTCGCCCCAGCCCTCCGCCATCGCCGGCAGGACCGGCACACGATGGGGGGCTCGAGCGGCCGGTTCGGATCGAACCCGGTCGAGGAAAGCGAGTTGGGCGTCGAGGCCGATATCGAGGCTCGAGGTGATTTCGAGCGCCGGATCCTCGAAGACGTGCGTACGGCGTCGGCGACGCCATGCCATGACGGTCTCGTCACGCATCCGCAGCAGCGCTGCGATCTGTGGGCGGAAGAGTCGAAGCATCGCAGCGACCCACCGGTTGAGCGTCTCCGACGGCTCGACTTCGGTGATCGCGAATCGGTCGAGCATACGGACAACATCGTCGGCGCGATACCAGGTCTCACCGGTGACCCAGCGATTCGTCGTGAATAGCCGGATCGGCTCGCCCCGGCAGTCGACAGCAATCGCGACGAGATGGCTCACCTCCTCCCTCGTACCACGCTTGATCGGGGGGGCTTGGGGCGGCAGCGCCGGCATGTCGGCGACCGCGATTTCGGGAAGAATGAGCGGCGCAGCCCCGACCGGCATGCCCTCGGCGCGCAAAAAGGTGTGGAAATGCCCATGCTCCCGGAGAGGCCGTCCCT
>DASQCY010000683.1:0-1712 GCA_035634495.1 Allostellaceae bacterium | reverse complement strand
CTTCGCCATCGTCACGCAATCCTCGCGTCGATGACCGTTCCCGCCGATGCGTTCTCGATTTCGACCACCCAGAGGTCGGGGTCGCGCCGACGTTGGCGCTCGATATAAGCGTCGGCATCCGCCTCGGCGACGGGCGCGGGGCCGGTCGCCCTCATCCACAGGAGTTCGCCGTCGTTCCCACGCGCCTGGGTGAGCACCAGACAGCCGGTATCGCGGCCGTTGAATTTGAGCAGGATCGCGCCGGCATCGTTGTCGCCCCGAGCCAGGACGGCGACGGGGATAGCGGCGAGGTCACAACGCCGGATCAGTGCCTTGATCCAAATCGCCGACTTCAGTCGTGCTTCCATTTCGACGGGTCGAGGATCCCCGGCTAGCCGCGGCCCGGCGCCAATGGTAGGCGGACATGCACCGCCAGTCCGCGTGGGCTGCGATTTTCTGCTTCGATGGTCCCGCCCATTGCCTCGACATTGCGGCGGGAGATCCACAACCCGATCCCGAAGTAGCTCGAAGGGCTTTCGCTCGTCGTCCCGGCACGGCGCTCGGAATAATATCGGTCAAAGATGCGATCGAGCTGTCCCGTCGGCACCCCGGGGCCCTGGTCGCAGATCGCGAGATGGGCAAAAGAGCCGTCGCGGGTCAGGTGCACCAAGATTTCGCTGCCGCGCGGGGAAAACGAGACGGCATTGTCGATCAGGTTCTCCACGACGGTCTCGATCATCTCTTCGGTGCCGAGCACGAAGAGACCGGGCAGAAGATCTGCGGTTATTGTCAGGTCGTGGCTGGCAAGAATAATCGTCACGTCGCGACTGGCAAGGATTGCGGATCGGATCTGGATCAGCTTGCCGACGACGCCCCCGAGATCGACCGGCACTCGCGGCTCGGCGAGCAGGTCGGCCGTCGCTTCATCGAGGCTACGCGCCGAGGAGACGAGCCCGTCGAGGCGGTCGAGCGAGTGTTCGACCACACCGATAGCGCGCTGGGCGCGCTGGTTGTCTAAGGGAAGCACACGCCGTAACGGTTCGATCGACTGGCGGATCACCGCAATCGGCGTCTTGAAGGCGTGCGCGTTGTCTTCCGCGGTGCGCCGGATGTCTGCGGCGGAGCTGTGCAAGGCGTCCACCATCCGGTCGAACTCGGCCGCGACCTCAGCCAGTTCGGGAAGACCCTTGCGGCCGGCGAACGATCCGGCATCGGGTCCTTGCTCACGGATCCGGCGCGCGCGCTCGGCAAAACGGCGCAGCCCGCGGTGAACGCTCAGCAAAGTTGCAAAAGTAATCGCCGCCATGGCGAGGTAGATTAGCGCTGCGACGATAACAGGCGGCGTTGCCCAGTAAGGCTGACCGAGGTGAGCCGACGGGTAAGCATCAGCCGAAAACGAAGCGATCACCGCCCAGCAACCGGCTGCGGTCGACAAAGGCGTCATCGCGGTGACGATTTCGGCGCCGCCGGTCGGCCGATGATAGATCAGCGAGAACGGCATTTCGCCGCGGCAATTCTGAGCGAGGCGATCGAGCACGCCCTGGCGCGCCAGGGTTTCGCGTTCCGCGTCGAGGTTGCTCGGCGCGACTGCAGGCCAGGACGCCACATAGTAAAATCCATCGCTTCCGGCGCCGGCGTCGGCGGGTGCGAGCAGCACCTTGATCGTCGTTACTTCGCCGGCGAAGCGCGCGAGGTGATGGCCGAGTTCCGGCAGCGAGCCGCGGTCCGCGGTC
>DASQCY010000682.1:0-11756 GCA_035634495.1 Allostellaceae bacterium | reverse complement strand
TGCTTTGGCGCGGCGTGCGTCTCACTCATAGATCTGGGCCTAGTTCGGTCAATTCACGGAGGGTACCGGCGGCGCCGCGGAAGCCGTCGGGCGCGCCGGCTGATGGGCTCGGAACATCGTGTAGGACAACGTGATCGTGCGCACGTCGCTGGTGTTCGGATCCGTCAGGATGTCGGGATCGACAAAGAACACCACGCCTATGTCGCGGCTCTCGCCCGGCGCCAAAAACTGTTCGTTAAAGCAAAAGCATTGCAGCTTGTCGAAATAGATGCCGGCCTTGGCCGGGGTCACGTTGTAGGTGGCCGAGCCGGTCACCGGCGAGGCGGTCTTGTTGACGGCGCGGTAAAAGATCTGCCGCTCTTCCCCCGGGTGTACCGTGACGGTGCTCTGCAAGGGTCGAAACTCCCAACCCAGGTCCGGGTTAGTCTCGGCATCAAAGCGGATCGTGAGGACGGCCGCGGCCGCCTCAGCCGGTGCGGTCGCGGCACGCTGGGTCGTGCCGCCCAGGCCGGTCGCCTGGCAAAACAGGCGATAGAGCGGCACCGAGGCAAAGGACAAGCCGACCATGCCGGCGATGACCGAAACGAGAAACAACACGGTTGCGTTGTTGCGGCGGCGCCGTTGCGATCGCGTCGCCTCGGTCACCCTAACCTCCCATCCGGACGATCGTGATCGCGTAGAACAATGCCACCAATGCGACGAGCACGGCGACCAGTGCGCGATTGCGCGCGCGTATTGTCCGCTGCCGCTCTTGCTCTAGATCCATTGCTGTCAGTGCCAATCTCCGCCGGCGTGGTCCACCAGCAGCAGGCTGAAGATCAGGAACAGATACAGCAGCGAAAAGGCGAACATCCGGCGGGCGCCGCGTTCGCCGTCGTCGCGACAAACCTGGATCGCCGAGCCGGTGAAGACTGCGCTCAGCAACAGCACGCCGGTGGCGTAAATCCCGCCGGCCATCCCGAGCAGCCAAGGTGCCAGGGTCACCGGGCACAGCACCAGGGCATAAAGGAGCATCTGGCGTTTGGTTTCGCGCGGCCCAGCGACGACCGGCAGCATCGGCACGCCAGCGGCTGCATAATCGCCGGTCCGGTACAGCGACAACGCCCAGAAATGCGGCGGGGTCCAGAAAAAAATGATCGCAAACAAAGCGATCGCCCCCCAGCCGATCTCCCCTGTCACGGCCGCCCAGCCGATCATCGGTGGAAAGGCGCCTGCGGCGCCGCCGATCACGATGTTCTGCGGCGTCCGTCGCTTCAACCAGATCGTATAGACGAAGACGTAAAAGCCGATTGTGAGCGCCAGTAGCTCGGCTGCTACCCAGTTGACGGCGAGCCCCATGACCAGCACCGCACCGACCCCGAGTACCACGCCAAAGCCCAACGCCTCGCCTGGCATCATGCGACCCGCCGGCAGCGGCCGTCCGGCGGTACGCCGCATCAGCGCGTCGATGTCGCGCTCATACCACATGTTGATGGCTCCCGCCGCGCCGGCGCCAACAGCGAGACACAGCACCGCGACCATGGCCAGCACCGGATGAATGTGCCCCGGCGCCACGACCAGCCCGACGAACCCGGTGAAGACCACGAGCGCCACGACCCGGGGCTTCAGGATCTCGACATAATCCGAGACGCTCGCCCCGGCAGTCGTTGCGAGGCGGATAGTGGCGGTCGAGCGTGCGTCGGACAATTCAGTCACGAAATGACCGGCAGCTCTTCATAGCTGTGAAACGGCGGCGGCGATGACACTTTCCATTCGAGGGTCGTTGCTCCCTCTCCCCAATAATTGGCCCCGACACGACGCCCGGCGAGCAGGGTGTGAAGCACGATAAAGACGAAGAACAGGGTCGACGCGTAGGAGATATATGAGCCGATGGACGCCACCATGTTCCAGCCGGCGAAAGCATCGGGATAATCGGCGATACGCCTGGGCATGCCCGCAAGACCGAGAAAATGCATCGGGAAGAACGTAAGGTTGACGCCAATAAAGGTGGTCCAAAAATGGATCTTACCGAAGGTCTCGTTGTACGTCCGCCCCGACATTTTACCGATCCAGTAATAAAATCCGGCAAAAATCGAAAACACTGCGCCCAGAGACAATACGTAATGGAAATGAGCGATTACGTAATAAGTGTTGTGTAGTGCAAAATCGACACCGGCATTGGCCAATACGATCCCAGTCACGCCACCGATCGTGAATAGAAAGATGAATCCCATCGCCCACAGCATCGGCGTCTTGAACTCAATCGATCCACCCCACATCGTGGCGATCCACGAGAAGATTTTCACCCCGGTGGGCACCGCGATGACCATCGTCGCGGCGGTGAAATAGGCGCGTGCGTCGACCGAAATCCCGGTTGTAAACATGTGATGCGCCCAGACGATAAAGCCGATGACGCCGATCGCCATCATCGCGTAGGCCATGCCGAGATAACCGAAGATGGGCTTTTTCGAGAAGGTCGAGACCACCTGCGAAATCATCCCGAAGCCGGGCAGGATCAGGATGTACACCTCAGGGTGGCCGAAGAACCAGAAGAGGTTCAGAAACAAGAGTGGGTCGCCGCCCCCGGCCGGGTCGAAGAATGTCGTGCCGAAATTGCGGTCAGTCAGCAGCATCGTGATCGCCCCGGCGAGCACCGGCAGCGACAGCAGCAACAGGAACGCGGTGACCAGGATTGCCCACACGAAGAGCGGCATCTTGTGCATCGTCATGCCGGGCGCGCGCATGTTGAAGATCGTCGTGATGAAATTGATGGCCCCCATGATCGATGCGGCGCCAGCGAGATGCAGCGAGAAGATCACCATGTCGACTGCCGGCCCGGGATGTCCAACCGGCCCCGCAAGCGGCGGATAGACCGTCCAGCCGACGCCAGCGCCTTGGCCGACCATGGTCGACCCGACCAACAGCGCGAAGGACGGGATCAATAGCCAAAAGCTGATGTTGTTCATGCGCGGGAAGGCCATGTCCGGCGAGCCGATCATCAGCGGCACCAGCCAATTGCCAAAGCCGCCGATCATCGCCGGCATAACCACGAAAAAGACCATGATCAGGCCATGCGCGGTGACGATCACGTTATAGAGCTGATGGTCCTCGATGAAGGTGTTGCCGGGATGCATCAGCTGGATCCGTGCGGTGACCGACATCGCGCCACCGATCACCCCAGCGACTATGGCGAGCGTCAGATAAAGGGTGCCGATGTCCTTGTGGTTGGTGGAACACAACCAGCGCGTGAAGAAGCCCGGAACATGGCCGTGACCATATGCCTCGTGGCCATGTAGGTCACCGACATGGGCGTCCCTCTCGTAAGCCATCCCTCGCTCCCTCGATGTCAATTGCTGCTTGCCGGCGCCGCGCTAGCGGCGTCCGTCGCGTCGGGTGCCGCAGCCAGGCGCACCGGCTCGCTGCCGTTGTCATGCCGCGCAAACTTCTTCTTGGCGTCAACCAGCCAATGCTGAAACGCGTCCTTTGAAACCGCCTCGACCTTGATAGGCATGAATGCGTGATTGACGCCGCATATCTGGTTGCATTGACCGTAATAGGTACCGGCGCGCTCGATTTTCATCCAGCTCTCGTTGAGCCGGCCGACGATCGCATATTCTTGCACCCCGAATGACGGCACGAACCAGCTGTGGATCACATCGGTCCCGGTGACCAGCACCCGGATGGTCGTATCCTCCGGAACGACGAGCGGGTTGTCGACATCGAGGAGCCGCTTCTGGCCCGGCTTCAATTGGTCTTCCGGAATGACGTTGCTGTCAAAGGCAAGCCCGCCTTGGTCGGGATATTCGTAGGACCAATACCACTGGTGCCCGGTCACTTTGATCGTCATCTCGGGATTTGGCACCCTGTCCATATAATACATGAGCTTGAAGGAAGGGATCGCGATGATGATCAGGATCAGCACCGGCACTACGGTCCACAGCATCTCGATGACGGTGTTGTGAGAGGTGCGCGACGGCACCGGGTTGAGCCGGTGGTTGAAGCGCCACATCGCGTAGACAAGGAGGCCGAGGACAAACAACGTGATCAGCGTGATGATGATCAGGAGCTCGTCGTGAAATGCCGACAGACGCTCCTTAACCGGGGTGGCGGGGGGCTGCATCCCGATTTCCCACGGCTTGGGCTCTGCCGCCCCGGCAACCGCCGTGATCGCGAGGATGACAATTACGCCGAATGCGAGCGCTAACGCCGCCCTCGCCCTCGCCTTGCTTGTTGACAGCCTCGTCCAACGCACCATGCGTCTGCAGCCTCTGATCCGTCGCGGACAGCCCGGAGGAGCTTTCCGAGAGGCGCTCTCCGAGCGGGACCTACGCATCTCGTGCCGCTCGGCCAAATCGCGGCGCGGCAACGCGCTCGGCCGCGCACGGCGACGAAACCTACACCAGAGGCCGTTCGGGCGACAACCGCGTCGACCCCGTTGCAACCCATTGCGACGAGCCGCCGCATGCGCTGCCGCCCGCAACGTGCGTCTTTCGCTCGCGACCAGCTGAGGCCATATTTAAGCCAGTTTTTGTAGGGAGTCGCGCATGACCGATCTCGCCGTTACCGACGCGCTGTTCTTCGAGCGCACCGGCATGGACCCGGCTCGGGTCGAGGCGCTCGTCACTCAATCGCTGGCTGGCATGGATGACGGCGAGCTCTACCTCGAATACAGCCAGTCCGAGAGTCTCGCGCTCGACGACGGACGCATCAAGAGCGCGAGCTTTGATACCTCCCAGGGTTTTGGACTGCGCGCGGTTGCCGACGAGGCAGCCGGTTACGCGCATGCAACCGAGCTTTCGGAAGCGGCCATCCAGCGCGCGGCGGCAACCGTGCGGGCGGTGGCGAGCGGCTATTCCGGAGTAATCGCGGCGCCGCCTCTGGGCACGAACCGCAGCCTCTACACCGAAGAGAACCCGCTCGGCCTGGTGGATCTCGAGGCCAAGACACGGCTTCTCACCGAAATTGACGCCTATGCCCGGAGCCGCGACCACAGGGTCAGGCAGGTCATGGCCTCGTTGAGCGGGGTGTGGCAGGCTGTGCAGATCATCCGCCCGGATGGTCGCCGGGTCGCGGACATCCGACCGCTGGTGCGATTGAATGTAGCAATCGTGGTCGGCGAGGACGACCGCATGGAGACCGGGTCCGCGGGAGCCGGCGGGCGCGTCGCGTATGACCGCTATCTCGATCCCCAACACTGGAAGGCCCAGGCTGACGAGGCACTGCGCCAAGCGCTCGTCAATCTCGGTGCGGTCCCCGCGCCGGCGGGCGAGATGACGGTGGTTCTCGGGCCGGGATGGCCCGGGGTGATGCTGCATGAAGCGGTTGGGCACGGGCTCGAGGGCGATTTCAACCGCAAGAAGACTTCGGCATTCTCCGGAATGATCGGGCAGCGTGTTGCGACACAGGGGGTGACGGTCGTCGACGATGGGACGATGCCCGACCGGCGCGGCTCGTTGACCGTCGACGACGAGGGCACGCCGACCAACTGCACCGTGCTGATCGAGGATGGGATCCTGAGGGGCTACATGCAGGATCGCATGAACGCCCGGCTTCTCGGCGCTGCTCCGACTGGAAATGGCAGAAGGCAGAGCTTTGCCCATGCGCCGATGCCGCGGATGACAAATACCTACATGCTGGCCGGTGAGCGCGAGCCGCAGGAGATCATCGGCTCGGTGAAGCGCGGGCTCTACGCGGTAAATTTCGGTGGCGGCCAGGTCGACATCACCTCCGGCAAGTTCGTGTTTTCCGCTTCCGAGGCCTATCTGATCGAGGACGGCAAAGTTGGGCCTTCGGTAAAGGGCGCCACGTTGATCGGCAACGGACCGGATGCCTTGACCAAAGTGTCGATGATCGGCAATGACCTGCGCCTCGATGACGGGATCGGCACCTGCGGCAAGGACGGGCAAGGAGTGCCGGTCGGCGTCGGGCAGCCGACTTTGCGGATGGACGGGTTGACGGTCGGCGGCACGAGCGCGTGACGCGCGCCGCCACGCACATCGTTGCGGTTTTCGCCGCAGCTGCTCTTTGTGCCGGTAACGCCTCTGCTTGCGCCGACTTTGCGGCAGCGCCCTCGACCCGCTGGTCGCTCACCGCCGAAAACGGCGTGTCATGGCTAGTGACGCCCTGCGGCAAGCGTTTTTTCAGCCTCGGTGTCAATGTGCTCGACGGCGGGAATTTGGAGCACGAGAAGGTCGGGAAGGGTTATTCCGGTTATAGCTGGGAGGCTTTTGCGCCGACGCTACCAGATTGGGCAGCCGAGACCCGCCGCCGGCTCTTCTCATGGGGGTTTAACAGCGCGGGCGGCTGGGCGCTGGCTCCGCAGGTGCTCAAACTCCCCACGGTGATCAACCTCGAACTCGGGCGCCTCGCGCGTTTTCACTGGTTCGACCCCTTCGCGCCGGAGACCGAGACACGCATGAACACGCTCGCTCGCGATCTCTTGGCTCCGTACCGCGACACCCCCTATCGCATCGGCTATTTCTCCGACAATGAGGTCGGCTGGTGGGCCGGCGCGCTGTTTTTCTTCTACTCGTCCAAACCAGCGGGGTCGCTGACCAAGCAGCGCTGGGTCGAACTGTTACGCCGCCACTACGACGGCGACTGGTCGCGCTTTACCGCCGATTTCTTGCCGCCGGAGGAAGTCGGTTCCTGGGATCAGCTCCTTGCCACGACCCGACCGACGCGCATGAAACCCGGTGGAGCAGGAATCCGTGCTGTCCGTAAATGGACCGCTACGGTCGCCGAGCACTACTACGCCCTCGCCGAAATGGCGATCCGCGCGGCCGATCCCGACGCTCTATTTTTTGGCGATCGACTGCCGATCTACTACGACCCCGAAGCGGTGCGGGCGATGGCGCCCCATGTTGACGCAATTGCGGTAAACTACAACGTCGACAGCAGCGACGGGTGGATTGCAGATTATTTCTTTGACGGGCTACGAAAATTGTCGCGCGGCAGGCCCGTACTCGTCTCTGAATGGTTCTTCGCGGCGCGCGAGAACCGCACCGGAAACCGCAATAACGGCCACCTGATGACGGTCGCCACTCAGCAGGAACGGGCAGCCGGTGCGGCCGCGGCGACCGCGAACTTCGCGGCCATTCCCGAAATTGTCGGTGCGCATTGGTTCCAGTACTACGACCATCCGAAAGGCGGACGGACCGACGGTGAGGATTACGATTTCGGGCTGGTCGATATCGACAACCGGCCCTACGAGCATCTGACGGCGGCGCTCGCGGCCGCGAACCAGCACACTCTTCAGATCCATGCAGCCGCGGCGGTCCCTCCACAGCAACATACCGGCATGTTCGCCCTGCCCCATGCCGCGATTTCTGTCCACGACCACTCGCTTTCCGATTGGCCGAAACCGGCGAGCTTGTTGCCGCGGCTGACGGCTTCACCCGGGGCCGTCGCATTTGGCGAGGTCTACCTCTCCTGGAGCGAGGTGGGTCTGGCGCTGGCGACGGTCGGCCAAGATTATTTTGACATCGACCTGCTGACCTATGACGGAGCCTTTCCTCTCGTCGACGCCTACCGGGTCGAGCTCGGCATCGATTTCGGCGAGGGGCCGCGGCGTTTCACGCTGTTCTTCATTCCGCCGCGGACCAAACAGCACGACCACCCGCCGATGCGGGCTCAGCTCTGCGCCGGAGCAGCACAGTTGGCGATCAGCTCGGGATGCACCGAAGTCGGCGGCGCCGAAGCCGTCTACTTCGGGGCTGACCAGCCCCGGATCACCGCGGAGATGGTGATCCCGTGGTCGGCCTTCGGCATCGCCGCACCCGCGCCGGGAACGCAGTTGCGCGCCGAAATCGCGATTACCTCATGGGATCGCGGGCGCTGGATGTCGCTGTCGGGCCGCGCGCCGGACGCCGCGATGGACCATCCCGAGGCATGGCGTGCGATGCGGCTCGGCAACGGCCGCCAAATGATCGAGAGCCTGCCGCCATTCCCGGCCGCCGCGCCGGGCTAGCGGGCCTCGCCTTCTCGAAGCATTCGCCTTCCGGCTTCGCTCCTGTGCGCTGGGCGTCGCCAGTCGCGCCGTTTCCACGATGATCGCAAAAAGCCTCCCTGTGCGCCCCCTGATACACCGATTCCGCCCCCTGTTCGGGGACATCCGGCCGCCTGTTTGTGCGAACCGGGCAGCGGTTTCTAAGTGTCTGATATAGATGGTTTCTATCGAGAACGATTTGGACAAAATCGAACGCGGAATTGATAATTCACCCTGTTTTCCGGCTTTTTACAGGGGTCCAGTCCGGGCCGCGATCGCGGCGCGCCCGTGTCGGGCGGCTACGCGCGCGAACCACTCCTAATAGGCGTAATCGGTGAATACCGGATCGACGTCGCCGCTCCACCTGGTTCGGAAGTCTTCCAGCAGCTCTTCGGCCGGGGTGCGTCCCGAGCCGGCAATGGCGAAGAGCGGGTCGAGAAAATGCGTTTCGTCTTCGCCGGCCATGCTGCGGCGAGCCCGCCGATGCAACCCTTCCCGGGAAATCTCGAGCATTTCAAGCGCGATGTCGCGGAGTGTTCGCGTTCGCAGCGGTGTGGCGAGCCCGAGCCTGGGAACGTTGCGGCGCATCGCCTCGCGTTCCTCACCCGTCCAGTCGGCAACCAGATCGCTGGCCTCATCGAGTGCCGCAGAATCGTAGAGCAGACCGACCCACAGAGCCGGTAGCGCACAAAGCCTGCGCCACGGGCCGCCATCGGCGCCGCGCATCTCGAGAAACGTCTTCAGCCGCACCTCGGGAAACGCGGTCGTCAAATGATCGGCCCAGTCGCCCAGTCTTGGGACATCGTTGGTCAGCATCGGCAGCTTGCCGGCGATGAAATCCCCGAAGGATTGGCCGCTCGCGTCGATGTAGCGTCCGCCCCGGTAGACAAAATACATCGGCACATCGAGCATATAGTCGACATAGCGCTCGAAGCCGAAACCGTCTTCGAAGACAAACGGCAAGGTCCCGCACCGGTCGGGATCGGTGTCGGTCCACACGAGGCTGCGTTGGCTAAGAAAGCCGGAGGGCCGTCCTTCGACAAACGGCGAGTTCGCGAACAGCGCCACCGCTACCGGCTGCAGCGCGAGGCTGACGCGGAATTTCTTTACCATGTCAGCCTCGGAGGCGAAGTCCAGGTTCGTCTGCACCGTACAGGTGCGCAGCATCATGTCGAGGCCGAGCCGGCCCTTCTTCGGCATGTAGTCGCGCATGATCTGATAACGAGCCTTGGGCATGAACGGGATCTCGTCACGCCGCCATTTCGGATCGAAGCCGAGCCCGAGCATGCCAAGCCCGAGCTCGTCGCAAACCTCGCGCACTTGGCGGAGGTGCTCGTGCACTTCGTCGCAAGTTTGATGAACGGTCTCGAGCGGAGCGCCGCTCAGCTCGAACTGGCCACCCGGCTCGAGCGTGATCGCGCATTGCGCATCGTTCGCCAGCGCGATCGCATTGTCGTTTTCGAGGATTGGCTTCCAACCAAACCGGGTCATCTCGCGAAGCACCGCGGCGATTCCATCCGGTCCCTCATAGGGGACCCGGTGCAGATCCGAGCGGCGAAAGACGAATTTCTCGTGCTCGGTCCCAACCCGCCACGCCGCCGGCGGCTTGCACCCGGATTCGAGATATTCGACGAGCTGCCGCTTGTCGGTGATCGGCGCTCCTGGCGAGCTCGGGGCGGTGGTCATCCTCGGCGTAACTCCCAAAAATAGCGGCAAGGACGATCAACGGGTACGAGTGCGGCGCCAATCACCGGCGATCGCCTGGAAGACTGCCAAGGCCGCAAGCGCAGCGGTCTCCGCACGTAATACCCTCGGGCCGAGCCCGATGCGAGTAACAAAAGAGAGTTTGCCCAAAGCGTCAAGCTCCGTCTGGTCGAACCCGCCTTCCGGCCCGACGAGAACGGCCAACGGCCCCGGCGCGAGCCGTCTCGCCGCTTCGCTGATCGGTTTGCCCGCACCGCTCTCGTCACAGACCATAAGAGGCCGCTCGGCCGGCCAAGCGGCAAGCACGCGATCAAGCGCTTCGGGCCGGTGCAATTGGGGCACCGAAAGGCGTTCGCTCTGCTCGGCCGCCTCGACCGCGTGCGCGCGCAACCGTTCGAGGTTAAGGCGCTCCGACTGGGTTCGCGCCGTCCACACCGGCAACAGCGCCGAGGCGCCGAGCTCGGTCGCCTTCTCGACGAGCCAGTCGCTACGGGCCCGCTTGATCGGCGCGAACAGCAACCAGAGGTCGGCGTCCGGCTCAGGCATCCGCAATTGATGCTCGACTGTCAGCCACACTCGATTCTTGCCGACCTCGGCAATACGGCACAGCCACTCCCCGTCCGCGGCGTTGAAGCCGGCGACTGCCGCACCTCGGCCGAGCCGGAGCACGGAACGGAGATAATGCGCCTGCCCAGTCTCGAGCTCGACCGATCTGCCCAACGCAAGCCCGGGCTTGACATGAAGACGCGGCCCCCGGTGTTTGGCCACCCTGACGTGTCCCATCTGTTGCGTCGGCAAGATTAAAATTAGGCTCGGTCCGATGGAAACAGTCAGGCAGCTCGAGGGGAAGCCGGCCTCCCACTCCGATCCGAGTGACATCCGTCACGGTGATTGGGTAGAGCACTACCTACCTGCCCGGGCTCGGCCCTACGCCCGTCTGGCTCGGCTCGACCGCCCAATCGGAACTTGGCTGCTGCTGTTCCCGGGATGGTGGGGGATCGCGATTGCGTCGCCGCGCTGGCCGGACCCAGTGTTGCTGATGCTGTTCGCGGTCGGTGCGGTCGCGATGCGCGGCGCCGGCTGCACATTGAACGACATCGCCGACCGGCATTACGACGCGCTTGTCGCCCGCACCCGGCTGCGTCCGTTGCCGAGCGGCGCGGTCACCGTAAGGCGGGCGATTCTGTTCCTGGTGCTCCAACTGGCGACCGGTGCCGCAGTGCTGTTCACCCTGAACCGGACGAGTGTCCTGCTCGGCATTGCGGTTCTCGGGCTGATCGGCACTTATCCGTTTATGAAAAGGGTTACCTATTGGCCGCAACTATTCCTCGGCCTCAATTTCAACTGGGGGGCCCTGCTCGGCTGGACTGCCGTGGCCGGAACTCTCGCGGGGCCTTCCGTTCTGCTCTATTTGGGAGGCGTGTTCTGGACCATCGGCTACGACACGATCTACGCACATCAGGACAAGGAGGACGATTTACGCATCGGCGTCAAATCCTCGGCGATTGCGCTCGGCCCGCACACCCGCCCGTGGCTCTTCGCCTTCTATGCCGTCGCGTTGTCGTCGTGGGCGGCGGCGGGGTTTGCAGCGGGGCTCGGGATCCTGTTCTGGGTCGGACTCGCCGGATCGGCGTTGCAGCTGGCCTGGCAGGCGGCCAGGGTGGCCGTAGACGACCCGGCCGACTGTCTTGCAAAGTTCCGCTCGAACCGGGTCGTCGGCTGGCTGATGCTCGGCGGGATCATCGCCGGTCACGTTGCCTGATCCGGCCGTGGACCCCGCCGCGTTCGTCCGCCGCAATACGGCGATCACGGCGCCCCCGCTGGTGCCAGAGATCAGCCTTTACCTGGCGACTGAAATCACCCCTATCTGGCAGCCGACCGAGGATACCCTGGCGCGCTGCGCGTTGCCGCCGCCGTTCTGGGCTTTCGCCTGGGCCGGCGGTCAGGCGCTCGCCCGCTTTCTTCTCGACCACCCCGAACAGGTCGCCGGACGCTCGGTGCTCGATTTCGCCGCCGGATCGGGCCTCGTCGCGATCGCCGCCGCCAAGGCCGGAGCGGCCACTGTGCTTGCCTGCGAGATCGACCA
>DASQCY010000681.1:0-1833 GCA_035634495.1 Allostellaceae bacterium | reverse complement strand
CGAGCCTCAGGATCCTGTCAGAAAGAGGCGATGGACGCCTTATCGGACGTCTTGAGGGTCGCGCACCTGACCGGCGGCGTATTCCTGCACGCCGAGTTCTTCGCGCCGTGGTGTATCGCATCCCACCTCACGCCCGAGCTTTGCAGGCCGGTGGTCGGGCCGGCATCCCATCTCATCCTTTTTCACTACGTCGTCGAGGGCGGGTTTCACCTGCGCGTCGAGGGCAGGGCCGGGGAGGTCGTGGCGCTCGGGCCAGGCGAAGTCGTGCTGATGCCACGCAACGATCTACACCTGATGGGCAGCGATCTCGGGATGCCGCCGGTGATGAGCAGCGACATCATTCAGCCTCCCAAAAACGGCGGGCTGTTCACGATTCGCCACGGCGGCAACGGGGCATGCACCCGGATGGTCTGCGGCTTCCTCGGCTGCGACAGCGCAGAAAACAACCCCGTGCTGGCCACCTTGCCGCCGGCGCTCAAGCTCAGCATCGAGCAGGGCGGAGCGGCGGAATGGATCCGCTCGACCTTTCACTATGCTGCGGAGGAGGTGGCCGCCGGGCGCCCGGGATCGGAGACCGTATTGGCCAAGCTCTCCGAGCTGCTGTTCGTCGAGACGGTGCGGCGGTATGTGGAAAATCTGCCGGAGGGCCAGACCGGATGGCTCGCCGGGTTGCGCGACACCCACGTTGCGCGCGCGCTGGCACTGTTGCACCGTGATATCACCCGGTCGTGGACGGTGGGCGAGCTCGGCCGCGAGGTGGGCCTGTCGCGTTCGGCGCTGGCCGACCGTTTCATCCGCCTGATCGGGGTGCCGCCAATGCACTATCTGGCGAACTGGCGCATACAGGTCGCGATGCAAGAACTCCGGAGCACCCGCGCGTCCTTAGCCCAGGTCGCCGAGATGGTCGGTTTCCAGTCTGAAGCCGCCTTTTCCCGCGCCTTCAAAAAGTCGGTTGGTACGGCCACGTGGCGACGATTGCGGGACTAGCTTAGCGATACCGATAAAAGGCTCAATTGGCTTCGAAATGCCGGAGTGCCGGCCAGACCTGCGCCGGCGCCCACCGCATTCTGGCGCAAAACGGCGTCTATGACGCTCTTACCGAGCGGCTCTCCGAGACGGCCGCGCAATGGAGGTCGCCGACGGCTTCGTGCCGGGGGCGGCATCGGACCATCGATCGAAATGAAGGCGGTCGAGAAGGTCGAGGCACACATCGCCGAAGCGGCCAAGAAGCGCGCCAAAGTCGTCACCAACGGCGAGCAGAACGCATTCGCCGGCACCGTCTTTGAGCCGCCGGTGCTGACCGAAAATCGTCAGCGCGGTTCGAGCCGCAACGTCGTCGGTAGGACCTCGGCACGAACAATTGATTGCGCATAAGGGCTCGGCTGGTACTTCCTCAAGTATTCGCGGCTGGCGCGCTCGATCGACGCGGCGTCGCTCGCCGGGAGCGCCTGAACCGCCAGTCGGCGGCCGGCAAACTCCAATGCCGCCGATCCGCCCGCCACGAGGTCCCGGTACCAACGCCCTCTGCCGCCGCGGACTGAGCGCACGAAGACCTCATCGTCGGCTACCACCACCCAGATCACTACCGCGCTCTTTGGGTGTTTCTCTGTCCGGATCGCGATTTCCTTGAGATCCCGTAATTCGCCCAGCGTGTCAGCATCGAAATTCGCCATTGCCTTTCTCCTCTTGGGGGCGCCGCGCGAGAGCGGAAGCCGCCCGGCAGTTCCATATCATTGCGTTGCGTTCGGGGTTGACAAGGGACCGACCGCGACCAAATACTTCACCAGATGGCAAACTATCCCCAACAGCTCGACCGGACTTTTGCCGCACTCG
>DASQCY010000680.1:0-5903 GCA_035634495.1 Allostellaceae bacterium | reverse complement strand
GCGCCTCCGCAGGCGAATCCTGGTGGTCACGACGGTAGGTTATATCGGTTGCTTTGCGGTATGGACGATCTTCGCGATCATCGGGATCGAAATCCAGCGTCAGTACGGCCTTTCGGACACGGAATTCGGACTGCTCCTCGGCGTCCCGTTCCTGTCAGGCTCTTTGACGCGCGTCGTGCTTGGCGTGTGGGCCGACCGGCACGGCGGAAGACGGCTTTTTTTCCGGGTGATGATCATCGCGGCGGTCGCGACCTGGTTCGTCGCCGACGCTACCACTTTGCCGATGATACTCGTCGCGGGACTCGGTACCGGCTTTGCCGGGGGTTGCTCCGCCGTCGGACTGTCATACATCACGCGATGGTATCCGAGAGAACGTCACGGCACGGCGCTGGGCATATTGGGTGCCGGCAATGCGGGCTCGGCGATCACCAAGCTCGGTGCCCCCTGGGTGATGCTCGCCTACGGCTGGCAGGGCGTCGCTCGCCTGTGGGCGCTGTTGCTGCTGGGCGCTGCCACCGTCTTCTGGCTCGGTTCGGCTGAGGATCCCAAGCAGGCGGCACGCCGTGCAGCGGGGGAACTTGCCCCGCGGTTGGCGAGCCAGGTCGGGCCGCTCCGCCGACTCCAGGTTTGGCGCTTCGGCCTCTACTACTTCTTCGCCTTCGGCGGCTACGTCGCGCTCACCGTATGGCTGCCCCGTTATCTGATCGGAGTCTATGGCCTCGACATTCGGATGGCGGCGGCGATCGCTGTCGTCTTCTCGCTGCCTGCCGGCCTGCTTCGCGTGTTGGGCGGGATTCTTTCCGACCGCTACGGCGCTCGTACGGTGATGTACTGGTCGTTCGTCGGCTCGCTCGTCTGCACCTTCATCCTTTCCTACCCGGCGACCGATTACGTTGTCCACGGCCTGCACCGTGAGCTCCGCTTCACCATTGCCACCGGCCTCCCTGTGTTCATTCTCATGCTGATGGGCCTAGGGTTCTTCATGGCGCTCGGCAAGGCCGCCGTCTTCAAGCACATCCCGGTCTACTACCCGGATCAGGTAGGCGTCGTGGGCGGTGCTGTCGGAGCGATTGGTGGGTTGGGTGGCTTCGTGCTGCCGTTGGCCTTCGGTCTGATGACTGACTTGGCCGATGTGTGGACGAGCTGCTTCATGCTGTTGTTCGGCATCGCATCGGTGAATCTTTTATGGATGCACTTCGCGATCAGACGCCAGGAACGAGCGGCGGCGCCCGAGATTGCGGATTTCCGGTTCCTTCCCGAGTTGCAGCCGAACTCAGAACCCGGCCGCAAGCAGCCCTAGGCCGAGAATACGTGGTATCCCACCTGCGTCGGCGATCTTCACGGCAAGGGATTATGTCAGCCGCTGGCATGGATCGCGGCGGCTCGGCGCCCGCTTCGGTTTACGTGGAAGCACCCGAACGCAGGCGCTGTTACCGCCGACTTCAAACAATGCGAAACAAAGCGCATCCTTCTCGGTACGGAACACGCCGCCGATAAGCCCTTCCTTGTCTTTCGCTACCCAATAACCGCGCCCGTTCTCGGCGATCTCGAAGTGATGCGGCGTCGATACAGGCAACGGCGGGAAGCTCGACATGCTCACTCTGCCAATCCTGTTAATCCGATGCTCTTTCGAGCACCTCGATACATTCGCCGATTATCGTTAGGTTTCGAGACGAGTTTTAATGCTTTGGTGTTAATTCTTCATATAGACGGACATCGGCCGATATCCGCGATCGGACACGAGCGCCGGGTCTGGACGAGGGCCGGCCTTACACTTTCTTAATAACGACCGCGCCCTTGAACTCTCGAATTTTTATGCGCGGTCGCCCCAATATGTTGCGACCCAATGGTCTGTCTGTTTCATGGTGATTACGGCCCGGCGGATCCGGCCTTCAGTCTCGGTCCGGGATCGACCTGGGTCATCGACGTGAACTCACTTACGAAGGCCCGAAATCTTGGAGAAGCTGAAGCGATTCAGCGGCACCTTCTTCGGGGTGAAAAGGTCACTACGATTATGCGCGGTCGTTTCGCCGGCGTCATTGGATCGGCGATTCTGAGCACCCTTTCGGTGGTGCTCTTCTTCTACCCCGGCCTCAATCTCGGGGTGGATTTCCGCGGCGGCGGGGTAGTCGAATTGCACGGACCGCGGGCGTTGCAGGTCGACACGATTCGCGAGGCCTTCGCACCGCTGGGTTTCAGAGACCTCAGAGTCCAGGAGTTCGGCTCGCCCCAAGACGTTCTGGTACGCTTCGAGAACAAGGCGCAGCTGCAGGACGCCCAGCGAATGATCGCGTCCCGAGTAGCCGAGGCGCTGCCCGGTGTGCAGATCCGCCGGACAGAGGTCGTCGGCGCCAGGGTCAGCAGCGAACTGTTCCGTAACGGCTTGCTCGCAACCGGCCTCGCCCTCGTCGCGGTGCTCGTTTACATATGGTTTCGCTTCGAGTGGCAGTTTGGCGTCGGCGTCGTCGCCACTTTGATCCTCGACATCACCAAGACCGTCGGGTTCTTTGCTGTCACGCAGATCCAGTTTGATCTGAATTCGGTGGCGGCGCTGTTGACCCTGATCGGCTACTCGGTTACCGACAAGGTCGTCGTCTACGACCGTATCAGGGAGAATCTCGGCAAGTACCGAACCATGCAGCTGCGGCAGCTGATCGACCTCAGTATCAATCAGACCCTCAGCCGCACGGTCGCGACGTCGCTAACGGTGGTCCTGTCGATACTGCCGCTCGCGTTGATCGGGGGCCCTGTGATGCGCGGGTTTGGTTTGGCAATCATATTCGGGATCGTGATCGGCACTTCCTCGTCGATCTTTATCGCCTCGCCCATCCTGCTGTTTCTCGGAGAAAAGCGACTACGGCCTTCCCAGGCACGCACTCCGCAAGCGACTGTGCGCGCCACCGCCCCATAAATCCCCGGCAATCACCGCATCGCGACGAAAATCGGCCCGAAGCCTGCCGGTATCTGTGTCCCGGCCATTCGGCTCACGGTAGGATGCGGCCCAACAGTGCGGCATCCGAGCCGCCAGCCATTTCCGGGCCCAGCAGGCTTCGACGCCGATGTTCGACACCGCTTTCGTCTTGCTCGTTATCGCGGCGTTGCTCGTCGTCGTCGGCTTTTGCCAGCCGCTCGCCGCCTATCTGAAGTTGCCGCCACCCGTGCTGCTCGGGGTGGTTGGGGTGGCCTTGGGGGGCTTTCCCGCCGTCTTGTCTCACCTCGGCTGGTCCGCCCGGTCCGATCCCTTCGCCGATATCTTTGTCGAGCTGCCGGTCAGCTCTGCGACGTTCATATACGTCTTTCTGCCGCTCCTCGTGTTCGAGGCCGGCATCATCACCGATGTGCGCCGAACACTGCAAGACGCGGCGCCGATCCTGTTGCTCGCGATCGTTGCGACTCTGATTACGACCGCGGTGATCGGTTTGGCGTTGTGGCCGCTAGCCGGCGTCTCGCTGGTGGTCTGTCTGCTGCTTGGCGCCGTTGTTGCGACCACCGATCCCGCTGCGGTCATCGCAATCTTTCGCGATGTCGGCGCTCCGGCGCGGCTGACGCGCCTCGTAGAAGGCGAGGCCTTGCTCAACGACGCGGCTGCGATCGCGCTTTTCGCCGTTTTGCTCGGAATGCTCGTCAACGCGCGGGAGCCGAATATCGGCTCGGGGCTACGCGAATTTTTCGTATCTTTCATCGGCGGCGGCGTTCTGGGATTGCTCGCCGGCCGCGCGCTGCTCGCTGTGATTCCGTGGGTCCGCGACGATCGGCTGGCCGAAGCCACCTTGACCCTGGCGCTCGCCTACGGCGTCTTCATCGCCGCCGAGCGCCTCTTTCACGTCTCGGGCGTGGTCGCCGTGCTGGGGTCGGGGCTGACCGTCAGCGCGCTCGGCCGTTCGCGGATTGCCCCTTACAACTGGTCGTTTCTGACTGATCTGTGGGACCAGATCGCCTTCTGGGCCCGGTCACTCGTTTTCATTCTGGCGTCGATCCTCGTTCCGAGGCTACTCGGCGATGTCGGCCTCCACGACCTGACACTGGTCGCGGTGCTGGTCTCGGCTGCTTTTGCGGCACGCATTCTGGTCCTCTTTGTGCTGGTGCCTCCGCTCGAGTTTCTCAAGCTGACCGAGCCAATCAGCTCCGCATACAAGCTAGCGATTACTTGGGGCGGGTTACGCGGGGCGCTGACGTTGGTGCTGGCTCTTGCGGCGACCGAGAACGCGGCCCTCAGTCCGGAGGTAAAGCGCTTCGTAGCGGTTCTCGCCACGGGCTTGGTGTTGTTCACATTGTTCGTCAACGGCACGACCTTGCGATTGGTGATCGGCCTTCTCGGGCTGGACCGCTTGTCGCCGCGAAACCAGGTGCTGCGCGATCAGGTGCTCGCGCTGTCCTATGCCGAGGTTTGCGATTCGGTCCGCGAAATGGCGCGAGACCACACGATCGCAGAAAGCGCCGTCGCAGAGGTCGTCCAGCCGTACCAAGCTTGGATCGAGGCCGCGAACGCCCGCGACGCGGATGAACGGGTCGCCGAGCGCGACCGGCTGGCCATTGCTCTTGTGGCGCTGGCAAACCAGGAACGCGTCCTCGTTCTAGAGACACGCACCGATCGGATCGCGTCACCGGGTACAGTGCAAGTGTTATTGCGAAACGGAGAGGCGCTGGTCGAGGGCGCCCGGGCCGAAGGTCGCGTCGGATACCGCAGAGCTGCGGAAACAGCGCTTTCGTTCTCTGTAGCCTTTCGTGTCGCCTATTTCCTCTACCGACATTTTGGGATCGTGCGGTTTCTCGCTGATCGCCTGGCGGACCGGGTCGAGCTGCTATTGATCATGCGGCTATTGGTCGACAGGCTCCGGGGCTTCAATAGCCGGCGCCTTGTGTCGATGTTTGGCGCGCGAATAGCCGAACTCACGAGCGAGATCATTGAGCGGCGTCGCGACGGGGTGGCCGATGCTTTCGATGCGCTGCGTCGTCAATACCCCGACTATGTGGAGGCCCTCGAGATCAGGTTTCTCCGTCAATCAGCGCTGCGGCGAGAGATGGAGCGGTACCATACGCTGTTCGAGGAAGGGCTGATACCGCAGGAACTTTACGACGATTTGCAGCGGGGGACCGGCGGCGCGAGTGCCGCCGAACCGCGCCCGCGCTTTGACATTGGACTGGATACGCATCGTCTGATCGAAAGGCTCGACCTGCTGTCGGGCCTCGACGAACGGCAGCTCGACCGCGTGGCAAGGCTGCTGTGGCCTCGCTTCACCGTGCCAAACGAGCGCATCATCCGGAAGGGAGACCGCGGCGACGCTGTTTTCTTCATTGTTTCAGGAGCGGTCGAGGTGGCGCTACCCACGGGGCCGGTGCGGCTCGGCAGCGGGGAGTTCTTCGGGGAGATGGCCCTGCTTTCGGGCCGCCCGCGTGAGGCGGACATAACGGCGCTGATCTATTGTCGGCTGCTGGTGCTCCGGAAGGCGGATTTCGAGCACTTCATGACGGCCAATCCGGAAGCAAAAGAAGCGATCAACCGCGTCGCAGCGTCGCGCCATTCGATGAACCAGGAAGACCGTGATCGGGCCACCGAGTCCGCATCGCTATAGCGGCCTTTGATCCCGGTTCCTGGTCTACAGTCCGGGGCCTAGACCATCTCTCAAGACTTATAAACGCCCGGAATTATGGAGTGGTTCGGGCTCGTACGTCTGACACAGCTGGGTCGCGCCCCGTCGTGGGTGAAGGCGTGAAGTCTTGTCCGAGAGCCGGCAGTCGGGCGACACCCGGTTTGTGAGGACGATCACACGTCGTAATAGAGGAAGAACTCGTAAGGGTGCGGGCGCAGCCGCATCTCGTCGACTTCGCGGGCGCGCTTGTAGGAGAGATGGGTGTCAACGACATCCGGGGTGAACACGTCGCCCTTCAGCAGGAAGGCGTGG
>DASQCY010000679.1:0-1908 GCA_035634495.1 Allostellaceae bacterium | reverse complement strand
GCTTGCCGCCAACCTGCTGATCATCGCCGCCTTTCCGGTCCTCACCGCCACCTTGGGAATGCTGGCGCTCGACCGCTATCTCGGCTTCCATTTCTTCACCAACGACGCCGGCGGCAACATGATGATGTTCATCAACCTGATCTGGACCTGGGGCCATCCCGAGGTCTACATCCTGGTGCTGCCGGCGTTCGGGATCTTCTCCGAGGTGATCTCCACGTTTTCCGGCAAGCCCTTGTTCAACTATCGCTCCATGGTCGCGGCGACGATGTTCATCTGCCTCGTCTCCTACCTGGTCTGGATGCACCATTTCTTCACCATGGGCGCGGGCGCGGACGTCAACGCCTTCTTCGGCATCTCCACCAGCATCATCGCGGTCGGCACCGGGGTGAAGATCTACAACTGGCTGTTCACGATGTACGGAGGCCGTATCCGCTTCGCCACGCCGATGCTGTGGTCGATGGGATTTCTCGTGACGTTCACGATCGGCGGCATGACCGGCGTGCTTCTTGCCGTCCCTCCCGCCGACTTCTTGCTGCACAACAGCCTGTTTCTGGTCGCGCACTTCCACAACGTCATCATCGCCGGCGTGGTGTTCGCCGCCTTCGCGGGCATCACCTACTGGTTCCCGAAGGCGTTCGGATTCAAACTGGACGAGGGCTGGGGCAAGGCCGCGTTCTGGCTTTCGCTCTTTGGCTTTTACGTGGTGTTCATGCCGCTCTATGTCGCTGGCCTGCTCGGCATGACGCGGCGCCTGCAGCACTACGAAGTGGCGGCGTGGCGCCCATGGGTGCTCATCGCGGGGATCGGCATCGTCATTATGATGGCGGCCGCGGCTTGCCAGGTAATTCAGTTCGTGGTGAGCATCCGGCGGCGCGACCAATTGCGCGACGAGACGGGCGACCCGTGGGATGGCCGATCGCTCGAATGGGCCACCGCATCGCCGCCGCCCCCCTTCAATTTCGCGGTGCTTCCGAACGTGCAGGGCGCGGAGCCCTACTGGGGGATCAAGCAACGCGCGATCGAGACGCAGCAATTATCGGCGGAGCCCAGGTATGAGCCGATCGAGATGCCGAGGAACAGCCCGACCGGATTCATCACCGCGTTCTTCTCCACCCTCACCGGCTTCGCGCTGATCTGGCACATCTGGTGGCTGGTGGGCCTGGGGATCGTCGCCGCCTATGCGGTGTTCGTGTGGTTCGCGTGGCGGGACGCCGTCGAGTACTCGATTCCAGCGGAGGAGGTCGCCCGGTACGACCGCGAGCGCCGGCGCGCCCGCGCGCAATGGCTGGCGCAACACGCTGGGCAGCCGGCATGAGCGCGACGGATACCCCGTTCGAGCGCGCGGCCGACCCATACCGGGTGGGGCGCGGCCGTGATTGGCTCAGCGAGGGCGCCGGCCGGGGATACGTGTATGCAACCGGGCACGGCGAAGGCGGCCCGGCCTCCAAGCGCGTGATCGTCGGCTTCGGATTTTGGATCTTTCTGCTCAGCGACATCGTGATGTTCTCGGCCTTCTTCGCCGCGCATGCCGTGCTGCAAACGGCCACGGCGGGCGGGCCTTCCGGGCGCGATCTGTTCAACTGGTGGAGCATCGTGGCGCAGACGGCGTTTTTGCTCGTCTCGAGCTTCACCTGCGGGCTATCGGCCGTAGCGACCGAGGCACGCAATCAGCTGTGGACGCAGGTCGCGCTACTGGTGACGGGGTTGTTCGGGCTGGGCTTCCTGGTGCTCGAGGGGCGGGATTTTGCGGCCATGGTCATGCAAGGCGCCGGCCCCGACCGCAGCGCTTTCCTCTCGTCCTTGTTCGCCGTCGTCGGCCTGCACGGACTGCATGTCAGCGCGGGGCTCCTCTGGCTGGGCACGATGATGGCGCAAGTCTTCGTCAAAGGCTTTCGCGCGGATATTCTG
>DASQCY010000678.1:0-2547 GCA_035634495.1 Allostellaceae bacterium | reverse complement strand
GAGCCCGCCCTCTTCCGCGATATCCAGGGTCAGGGTGGCAATCGGACCCTCACAAGCCAGCCGCCAGTGGCGATAGCGCGACGGATCAGTGTCGAAGGTGATCATCCGGTATATTGTACCAACTTTCGGCGCTTCGTCATGCCCGCGCAGGCGGCCCCCGGGTTACGCCAGCTCTCGACCGTCGCGAGCGAAGCCCGGGGCAGGGGCTCCACGGATTCTTCGGCCACCCTGGACCCCCGCTCTTGCGACGCTTTTGCGGGGGTGACGGGTCTTAAATCACAATCGTGCTGCGAGCGCGTTGGAGATCCCCGGCTCGGCCTTCAGCAATTGGCGCAGCCGCGCGATGGTCGCGTTCGACAGGGTGGCGCCGCGCGTAAAAGCGTGAAAGCCGTCGACCAATTCTTTGTTGGTGGAGCGGCGGACGATCTGCGCTGCCTCGGTTTCGTACATTCTCTCCTCTTCGCTGCCGGGCGGGCCCGAGTGGAGCAACAGCCGCAAGAACGGAAACGAGACGCTGTCTACCGGCGAAGGCTGCACTTGGTTAGCCTGGATTTCCTGCTGGATCTGTGCGGCCAGCGCTGGGTCGAGCATCTTGGGCACGTCGAGAATTCCGTTGCCGAGGTAGGTCGCACTCCCATTACCCGGATCGGCACTTCGGAACAATGCGAGGCGGCAGGCCTCGACCCGCTGCCAACCGGCAGCATAATTCTTGCCGTAGATCTGGATCCACAATGCACACGCCGCAGCTATCTGCGGTGTGCTCGACGACGTGCCCGCCCCGTCCATGTCGAACCCGTCGGTCGTCTGGAACAGCATCCAAGCGACATTGGGCGTGTACCCGGCAATGGCTTTTTTCATGACATCGTCGGGCCCCCAGCTACCTTGCAGCTCGCCGACCTTGTTGGTGACGTAGGGTGTCTTGTCATAGGTGGCGCCGACCGCGGTGACGACCCGATTGAACGCGCTGGGATAGACGACGAGATGCGTCGGCAGCTCTGAGTAGTTGTCTCCAGAGGCCGCGACGATGACGACACCGGCCTCGTAGAGGTTATTGACCGCGTCAGCCCAGCTCTGGGAGGGCAGCCCGCCGTGACTGATCGTGACGACATCGCACTTGTTGGCGGGATTGGGGTTCGCCGGGTCGCCGGAGGGCCCGAGGGCGTAGTCCATCCCTTCCGCCATGGCACTCGAGTAGAAATGGATCACTGACGGCCCGATCCGCACCGGGACCACTTCGGCGTCCGGCGCGCCGCCGATATCCCCGGTGTACTGCATCCCCTGGTAGATCAGGTCAACCGTTTTGCCGGAGACGATCGCCAAGGTCGCCGTTCCGTGGCCCGGATTGCGCAAGACGCCGCTGATGCCGGGGTCGGTGGTGTTGGTATTGTTCTCGTAAAAGTTATAGCCGAGGTCACGCCGGATATGGCGTGGGGTCGAATCGTGCGGCGGCCAATAGCCGGTATCTAGATGGGCAATGCGCACTCCGTTGCCGGTCGCGGTACCGCGCACCTGCTCGAACCCCGTGAAGCCGGGCGCCAGATGCCATCCCGGGCTCACCAATGCTGCGGGCGGCCAATTCTGGTCAAATCCCTGCTGCGCGGTAGCCTCGGGAGCCGCCGCCGCCTCCTGCAGCAGGTCCGGCTCGGCGTAAATCGAATACTGGACACTGCGAGCCACGCGGTGTGCCTCGTCCCAGGGATGGAGGTCGCTCCCGGTGCTCGCGGTCGCCGTCAGCCAGTGGTCCGCCGGCTGCACCGCCGAAAACATCGCTGAGGCATGATGCGCGTTGAACAACGGCGTCAGGCGATACCCCGGGATCGACAATGGCTGCGCGCCGGCCAGCAAGCCGGCAAACGGCCGCTGGCGGACCTTGACGAGAAGATTGCCGCTGTACTGGATCGCCATTCGCTCTCCCGCAGCTGAACCTTACCCGAACCGGGAGGCGGCGTGAAGGACGACTGCAAAGGGGGCTTCCAAGGTCGTGGGAGGCGCTGCTAGTCAGGCAGCATCTTTTGGATGCGGGGTAGAGGCCGGCCCGCAGGCGCGGGCCGGCCGTGCAGCATTGGCTATTTCTGGGTGAGTCGGGCAATCTGCTCGCGCAGTTGCTCGTTTTCTGCTTCGAGGTCCCTCAATCTGCGCGTCCCGCTCGCCGCCGGATGGGTCAGCAAATGGGCCAGCTTCGTGCCGATCGGCGAGTCGAGCCCGGTGCACGCATCAGGGCCGACACGGGCGCGAAAGGCGCCGTTGTCCCCCTGGGTGATGTCGTTGAAGCAGAGGTGGTTGAGCCACAGTTCCGGGGTGACAAAGCCGAGCTTGGTGCCGAACGATGCGAACAGTCCGGCATAGAGCGGAGCGACGGCGCTGGTTCCGCCGATCGGCATCTGCACACCATGCAGAACGATGTTATAGCCAGTGTTCGGATCGGCGTTGGCAGCAACATCCGGCACCATCCGCCCGGGCCCGTGCGGTGCCCCTGCCTGCCAGGGCGGCATCGGCTTGAACAGGGTCGAAAAACCTCCGCCGGTCCCCTGACCGCTCGGATTGCCG
>DASQCY010000677.1:0-5327 GCA_035634495.1 Allostellaceae bacterium | reverse complement strand
AGCACGACCGTCGCAAGATAAGGCTCGAGCACCAGCACCCGGCCGAAAGCCTCCATGACCAGCATGATCTCGATCGGCCCGCCGCCAAACCCGCCATATTCCTCGGCGAAGGGCAGGCCCAGCAGGCCCTGCTCGGCATAGCGCGACCACAGCGCGGTGCTCCAACCTTCAGGCTCGGCAAGATAGCCGCGGCGCTGCGCAAACCCGTAATGGTCTGCGAGCAACCGGTCGACAGACTCACGCAACAGGCGCTGCTCGTCGCTCAGCTCGAAATCCATTAGAGCCCCAACACCGCCTTGGTCAGGATGTTCTTCTGGATCTCGTTGGTCCCGCCATAGATCGAGGCGGCGCGCAGAAACAGGTAGCTCTTGGTCGCCTCGCTCGCCCAGGCGGGGCCGAGCTCGGGCTCGTTGCTGAGCGCCTCCAACTCTTGCGCCCAATCCGGCATTGAGAGCGGTCCCCCGACATCCATCGCCAGCTCGGTCGTCGCCTGCAGCAATTCGGTGCCTTTGATCTTCAACGCCGATGACAGCGGATCCGGCTTGCCGGCCTCCTTCTTTGAGTAGGCGGAGACGACCCGGAACTGGGTGATCTCGAGTGCCTTGATGTCGGTTTCGAGCTGGGCGATGCGCAGCCGAAAAGCTGGGTCGTCGATCAAAGGTTTGCCGTTGGCACGCATCTCGTGCGCCGCCTGTTTGGCAAACTTGACCCGTTCCTTCGACTTGCCGAGCCGGGCGATGCCGGTACGCTCGTGGCCGAGCAGGTATTTCGCGACATCCCAGCCCTTGTTCTGCTCGCCGACGAGATTTTCAGCGGGCACCCGGACATCGTCGAAAAACACCTCGTTCAGGTGATGGCTGCCATCGATCGAGACGATCGGCCGGACCGTGATGCCCGGCGTCGTCATGTCGATCAGCAGAAACGATATTCCCTCCTGGCGCTTCTTGGCTGCCGGATCGGTGCGCACCAGGCAAAAGCACCAATCGGCGTGATGCGCGGTCGAAGTCCAGATCTTCTGGCCGTTGACGACGTAATGATCGCCGTCGCGCTTCGCCGCGGTTTTGAGGGCGGCGAGATCCGAGCCTGCGCCAGGTTCGGAAAAGCCCTGGCACCACCAGTCATCGATGTTGGCAGCGCGCGGCAGAAAGCGGCGCTTCTGCTCCTCGGTGCCGAACTGGATCAACACCGGACCGATCATCGTGATATTGAAGGAGGAGACCTCGGGTGCCGGCGCCAGCTGGTTCTCCTCGAGAAAAATCATGCGCTGCACCGGCGTCCAGCCGGGGCCGCCATACTCCTTGGGCCAATTGAAGGCCGCCCACCCGCGCTCGTTGAGGATGCGCTGCCACCGCACCGTGTCCTCTTTGCGGGGCGCGTAGCCCAGCCGCATCCGCTCGCGGATGTCGTCCGGCAGGTGATCGCGGATGAAGGCTCGGAACTCTTCGCGGAACGCGAGCTCATCCGCGGTGAAGCGCAAATCCATGGCCAATCTCCCCTACTCTCGACCCTTATACAGCGCGGCGAGCCATTCGGACAGGCAGGCTTCACCGCGGCATGCTGCTTGCGGCGCGAACCGCCCAGTGTCGCGCCGCAACGCTGCAGGTGAAGTGTCCGGCACGCCGGCGAGCTCGACGGCGTGTCCGACGAGCCAGCGCTCGAAACCGTTGGCCGTGATTTCAGGATGGAATTGGCAGGCGAGCGCGTGGTGCCCGAGGCTGAAAGCCTGGTTCGGGCACATTTCGGTCGAGGCGAGAAGCCGGGCCCCCTCCGGCAGGTCGAAGGTGTCGCCATGCCAGTGCAGAACCGGCACCCCGGCGAAATGGCGCAGCAACCCGGTGCGCCCTGCTTCGCTGAGTTCCAACTCGGCCCAGCAGATCTCCTTGGCTCGACCAGGGTAGACCCGCGCGCCGAGCGCGCGGGCCATCAGTTGCGCGCCGAGACAGATGCCGAGCGTCGGCCGCGACGCGGCGAGGCGGCGCTCGAGCAACGCGAGCTCTTGCCCGAGAAAAGGATAGGTAAGTTCGTGATAGGCCCCGATCGGACCGCCTAGTACGATGATCAGGTCCGGCGCCACCGAATCGAGGCCGCCAATATCGTCGATGCCGACGTCGCAATAACGAACCGCATAGTCGTGGCGGCGCAGCACGTCGTCAAAGGCACCGAGGTCTTCAAAGTGGACGTGCCGGATCGCGATTGCCGTCTTGGTCACTGGCCAAAGCTCACCCCGCCTTTAGCGACCTCCAGTCTACGCCTTTCTCGAAAGCGGCGGCGGCGCGATAGATTGTCTCTTCATCAAAGGCTTTCGCCACTAGCGTCATGCCGACCGGTAGGCCGTCGACCAGCCCGCAGGGCAGACTCATTGCCGGATGGTGTGTGCAGTCGAACTGCGCCGTGTTCGCCAGCATCTCGAAGGCGCGCTGCAGAATTTGTCCGATCGGCGCATTGGCTTCGGGCAATGGCGTCGCCACGATCGGCACAGTCGGCATCAGCAATAGATCGTGGCGCGCCAATACGTCGTCATAGGCACGGCGCAAACGGCGCACCAGATTCTGCGCCTTCGCGTAATAATGCCCGCGGTAGCGCGTCACCATGTAATGGCCGAGCAGCATCGTGTTTTTGAGGCTGTCAGACAGCTCGTCTGCTCGGTTCCGCCAGGCGCTGTGGAAATCGAGCATCGAGGTGACGTAGAGACCCTGCCAGTTGAAGCCGAAGCCGTTGCCCAGCATCATCTGCATCGTGGCGCCCTCGGCCGCCACCGGCAGCCAGATCGCCGAGCCGAGCCGGTGTATCGGGACTGACACCGTCTCGACAGTCGCGTCCAGTCCTCTGAACCGTCCAGCCGCTTCGCGAACGATCGCGTCGACCTGCGGCATCGTTTGCGGATGGCCAAAGCCTTCCTCGACCACCGCAATGCGCAACCCCGCAGGTCCCTTACCCAATGCTTCGCGATAGGGTTTCGCGACCGCGCCGCCGTATTGCCGCGGGTCGAGGCCGTCCGGCCCGGCCAACACCTCCAACAATAGCGCATTGTCCTCGACGGTGCCGGTCATTGGCCCCGTGTGATCCAAGGTCAGCTCGATCGGCATGATGCCGGTATAGGGTACGAGACCATGCGTCGGCTTCAGCCCATAGATCCCGCAGAATGCAGCAGGGATACGGATCGAGCCGCCCTGATCGCCGCCCAGTGCCATCGGCACCTCGCCCAATGCGACGACAGCGGCACTGCCGGAAGATGAGCCGCCTGCCGAATAACCCATGCGATGGGGGTTGTGCACCGGGCCGCTGGCGCTGGTGTGGCTGCCGCCGGAGAAACAGAAATATTCGCATACCGTCTTGCCGGCGATTGTCCCGCCGGCGTCGAGAATGCGGGTGACTACAGTCGCGTCGACATCCGGCACATAGCCTTCCATCGTCGAGGCGCCATTCATCAATGGCACTCCGGCGAGGCAGATGTTGTCCTTCAGCGCGATTTTCTTGCCCTTGAGCTTGCCGGCGCTAGCCCCGGCCACCTCGGTTTTGATATACCAGGCGCCGTGCCGGTTCTCCTCCGGGGCCGGGCGGCGGCCAGGGAGGCGAGGATAGGTTACGGACGGCAGCTCGTCGGGCAGCCGGTCGAGCTGGTTGTACGCCTCGAAACTCGGCAGCAGGCTCTCGCGGTGTGCGGCGAGATCGGCATTGGTAAGGCTAAAGCCGAGCTCCGCGGCGACTTCACCGAGCTGATCCAATGTCGGGACCTTAATGGTATCGAGCGACATTGTCCGTTCTCCTCTCTGGTTAGACAGATCCCCGAAGTCGTGAACGAAGCCGCTCGGCAATCTCGGCGATGCGGTCGCGATCGACTGGCCGATTGCCGCGGTCCCAATTAATCAGAAGATTGTCGCCCGCCCGCCGCGGCAAGACGTGTACGTGAACATGGAGCACCGACTGCCCGGCGAGTGCGCCATTCGCCTGCACCAAGCTCATCCCTCCGGGTCGAAGCACTTCGTTGACCACGCGAGCCACCTTCGCGACTGTCGATGCTACTGTGCCAAATGCAGCCGGAGGCATATCGAACACATTTTCGAAATGATTTTTTGGAATTACCAGACAATGGCCGTCATTGGCCGGATGAATGTCCATGAAGGCGAGCGTCGCATCGTCTTGATAAACTTCGTGACACTCGCTGGTCCCTGCAACAATCTCGCAAAAGATGCAGTCACTGGCATCCACGTCGTATCTCCCCTCCGGGGCGGGGTCTACGCGCCCCAAGAGCGACTTCCGCTTCAGCTCGGAGGTGTTATGTCTCTGAGGCGGTTCTTTAGCCGGTCGAGCCTCGAGCGGTTTCTGTTCCGATCTCGATGCTCACGCCGCGGCGAGTGAGATCCCGAGCGCTTCAAGATCAGGCGCGACCCGGTTGGTCAACACACCGACCTTGCGCATATTGCGAACCAGCCCGGCGTGGAGATCGCGCCGAAAGAACTTTCGGAATGCGGTTTCATCACCCCCTGCCGCCCGTTGGCGCCGGAGCTGCCGGATCTCCTCGATGTCGGAGCGATCGAATCCCATGTCCTCATAGGCGGCGAGCGGAAAGATCCCGCGAAGGGTGCGGTTTAGCGCCCACACCGCAAAGTCCTCCATCTCGCGCCGCTCGGCCGCCGTGGCTTCTTCGACCACCGCCGCCAATGACAGCATGCTGAAGCCCATATGGCGTGCCTCGTCCTGCAATATGCGGCGGCATATAACGCGCAGCACCTCGTCCTTCGACGACTCGGCGAGCATCCGAAACAGCGACACGGCGAAGGTCTCGGCGACGAGCTGTAGCCCGATCGTCTTCAGGTACCAGGCAGAGGTGCCGAGCAGGGTGTCAAAGATTTCCCGGACGTTGCCGGCGAGCGGGTAGCTTTCGCCATCTAGGCGGAGCGCCAGATAACGATGAAGCACCTCGTTGTGCCGACCTTCATCGACCACCTGGGTTGCCTGGAATAGCTTGGCGTCCTGCCCGTGCACGTTCTCGACCAATTGGCTGCACACCAGCATTGCGCCATGCTCGCCGTGCATCAGGGTCGACAGGCGCCAACGGCTGACATAGCGGTTGAGCTCGACCCGCTGGTCCGGCGAAAGGCGATCCCAGAATTTCGTGCCGTGGATATCGACCAAATCGTCGGCGATTAGGCCGCCATCGCCCTCGAGCGGCCGGGCCCAGTCGATGTCGGTCGCCGCGTTCCACTGATCGATCTTGGCCTGCTCGTAGAGGCGCCGCATGTCGGCGTGCTCGCAATCGTAGTCGTGCCGGAAGAAGAGCGTGTTGCGGGTCTCGATCTGGTGTCCGCTCTCCATCGGGAGGCTCC
>DASQCY010000676.1:0-3315 GCA_035634495.1 Allostellaceae bacterium | reverse complement strand
GATCGCTTCAAAGACGTCTATTTGGAAGCCTACGCCCTCGGCTGCAAGGGCTGCACGACCTACCGCCCGAACGAGGTGACTGGGGCGGTACTCGCGGTGAGGGAAGAGGTGCCGAGCACCCAACTCGCGCCGCGCCAGCCTGAACTGCCGCTGCCACTGCCTGCCTCGGCTCCTTCACCAAAACCTGCCGATATTTTCGAAGCCGGTGGCGTAGTTTACATGACGCAGCCGCTGAGCCGGCCGGAGGCGCTACCCGGCCAGACTTACAAGATCCGTTGGCCCGACAGCGAGCACGCCCTCTACATCACGTTGAACGACATCGTTCAGGACGGCCGCCGGCGCCCTTTCGAGGTGTTCATCAACTCGAAAAACATGGAGCACTACGCGTGGACGGTCGCGCTGACGCGCATGATCAGCGCCGTGTTCCGCCGTGGAGGCGACGTCTCTTTTGTGGTCGAGGAGATGAAGGCGGTCTTCGACCCACGCGGTGGCGCCTGGATAGAAGGCAGATACGTGCCCTCGCTGCTGGCGGCGATCGGCGACGTCATCGAGCGCCACATGATCGAGATCGGCTTTCTGCCGGCCAAGCGCCAGAGAGCTGAACTCGACGCGCAGAAAGCCGCAGCGGGTGGTGTTCCGATCTCCGATCAGATATCTGTGACCACTCGTATGGCCCAATGCCCGAAATGCGGCGAAGCCGCACTGATTCGCATCGAGGGCTGCGATCAGTGTACCAGCTGCGACTACTCGAAATGTTGGTAGAGCGCCGCGGTCCCCGCCAAAACCGTTTCGTATTGGCTGGACCACCTCGTGGCCGTCACCTCAGGGTCGCACCCCGCGATCAAGGTTCTTGAGCGTTTCGTCCTCAACCGGTAGCGTATAATTAGTTAATTTGGGAGGAGACCGATGGAAAACGACATGTCGCGGCGGGTTGTCGCCGAGTTCTTTGGCACGTTTTGGCTGGTGTTCGGCGGCTGCGGTGCGGCAGTCTTGGCCGCAGGATTTCCAGGCTTCGGGATCGGCTTTCTGGGTGTTGCGTTCGCATTCGGGCTGACGGTGTTGACGATGGCTTATGCCGTCGGGCACATTTCGGGCGGCCATTTCAACTCGGCGGTCACGATCGGCTTGTGGAGCGCGGGACGCTGCCCCGCCCGTTACGTTATTCCCTACATCATCGCTCAAGTGATCGCCGCTATAATCGCTGCCGCGATCTTGTGGATCATCGCATCGAGCCAGCCGGGCTGGGTCCCCGGCCGCTTTGCTGCCAACGGCTATGGTGATCTCAGCCCCGGCAAATATGGCCTCGGGGGATGCTTTCTTATGGAAGTGGTGATGACGTTCTTTTTCCTCTTCATCATCATCGGGAGCACGTCGAAGGGTGCCGCTGCAGGTTTTGCCGGCATCCCGATCGGCCTCGCTCTGACCTTGATCCATCTCGTGTCGATCCCGGTCACCAACACCTCGGTCAATCCGGCGCGCAGCACCGGACCGGCGCTGTTCGCCGGCGGCGAGTATATCGGCCAGCTCTGGCTGTTCTGGTTGGCCCCGATCGTCGGCGCGGTGATCGCCGGGCTGCTGGCTCGCTGGATGTACGAGCGGGAAGCCATCGTCGAAACTGTCGTGGTGGAGGAAAGGCGAGTGACTCCCTGAGTAGCTCACATCCGCTCGCCGAAAGGAGCTAATCCGGCCAGCGCCGGTGCACCCAGAGCCACTGCTCGGGACGGTCGCGGATCCACGTCTCCAAGATCGCATTGACTTGGGCCATCAGGGCCGCGGCGTCGGCGTGACGCTCGCCGCTCCGCGGCAAGGAGAGCGGCGGGAAGACCGTGACCCGGAAATGCGCGCCGCCGAGCCGCTCGACTCGGAGTGGTATCACGTCACAGTCGAAGCGCAGCGCCAGAAAGCCGAGGGCCGAGGTAGTCATCGCTGAGCGGCCGAAGAACGATACCGGGATTCCATCATTCATCTTTTGGTCGGCGAGTAATCCCAGATGCACACCTCGATTTAGCGCCGCAATTGCTCGCCGCGCGGCGACGGCGCCCTTCGGGATGAACTCCTCACGATCGCCGCGCAGCCGCGCAATCAAGCGGTCGACCAAAGGATTGTTGGCAGCGCGGTAGATCTGGGCAACCGAGATCCCGTACTGGACGCCGGCAAGCGAGCCGATCTCCCAATTGGCGATATGGCCGGAGAAAACGATCATCCGCCGCCCGGCAGCGACCGCCCGCTCGATGTGCTCGAAGCCGTGTGTCTCAACGCGCCCGCCCGGCTCAAAGACGCGGATTTTCTGGAGATGCGGGTATTCGGCCGCGACGCGACCAAGGTTGTCCCACATGCCGACGACGACGCGCGCGATCTCGGCCTCGGAAAGCTCGGGAAGGGCGCGGCGAAGATTAAGCCGAGCGCGCTTGGAAATACCAAGAAACGGCCCAATGCAACGCGCCAGCGCGCCGCCGAGGGCGGATGCGCAATCGAGCGGGAGCAGGCCAAAGACCGCAGCTAAAAATCCCGCTCCCCAGGCCTCCAGGCGGTGAGCGAACCGAGGCGCCTCAGCGGCCGTGTTCGTCTGGGTCGCGTCCATTGCCGGGGGCCGATAACACGACAGGCCGGATAAGACCAGCGAGCGCGGCGGGATCAGCCCAGCGGATTTCCACCTCGAGCACTTCGATCCCGATACGCCTGACAGGCGGGATCCGCACGATGTCTTTTGCCGTCGTGATCAGACGCGCCCCTGCGCGCTCGGCGTCGCGGCGCAGCCCCTCGAGCTCCGCGACGCGGAAGCGGTGGTGATCGGGAAACGCTCGCGCGCCGACAAGAACAGCGCCGAGCGCCCGTAATGTTGCAAAGAATTTTTCCGGCCGCCCGATCCCGGCGAAAGCCAAGAGGCGCGAGCCCGCCAATCGCTCTCCGCCTACCGCCGCCAGCACGGCATGAAGGACCTGCATCCCCCGGGCAGTCAGCAGCCGCTCGGTGCCGTTCGCATCCCCCTCGCCGGCGACCAGCACGACCGCGTCGGCGCGGGCGAGGCCGCGGCACAGGTTCTCGCGCAGCGGACCGGCTGGGATCACCCGCCCATTGCCGAACCCGTATGAGGCGTCGACGACGATCAGCCCGAGCGTTTTGGCAACCGCCGGATTTTGGAACCCGTCATCGAGCAGGATTGCACCGGCGCCAGCGGCGACCGCGGCGCGAACGCCGACGGCGCGGTCGCGGGCGACCCAGCACGGAGCCCGCAGCGCGAGCAGCAACGCCTCGTCGCCGACTGCCAGCGCGTCATGGCGGGTGGGATCGACCCGAACCGGCCCGCGCAGCCGG
>DASQCY010000675.1:0-4503 GCA_035634495.1 Allostellaceae bacterium | reverse complement strand
GGATTGCGGCAGACCGGCTCGAGCCCGACTTCGTCGGCGAGCGCGCGGATCTCGGCCGGCAGACGGTCCCGGTTGAGCGCATAGCGCGCCATCGGCCCCACCAGATAGGTGCCGCGCTGCTTCATTACCGAATGAAGCGCCGTCGAATGCGGCACTTGGCGCTCGATGAACTCGGTTTCGTAATCGGCGGCGGCAATGTCGAGCCCGGCCGAAGAGACGATTCTACCCTCGTTCATCGGGTATTCGTCCGCGTGCCGCAGTGCCACGAACTCATAGTCGCGAACACATTCGGGAAACGGGAAACCTGCCGCCCAGCGCAGCGTGTCGATCGCTTGGTCGCGGGCGTGCTTTAGCGCTTCGGCCACTGGAGCCAGTTCGGCGCGGCTCGGAACCCGGTAGAACCCGCCGATGCGCACGTTGATCGGATGGATCTCGCGCCCCCCGAGCAGGCGGATCAGCTCATTCCCTCTCTTCTTGAGCGCGAGCGCGCGCTCCACCGCATCACCGTGTTCGCGCGCCATTGCGATCGCGTCGGGATAGCCGAGGAAATCCGGCGCGTGCAGCATCACGATGTGCAAAGCATGGCTCTGGATCCATTCGCCGCAGTAGAAAAGACGGCGCAGCGCGCGGATCGGCGGATCGACCTTAATGCCGAGCGCGTTCTCGACCGCGTGCACGCCGCTCATTTGGTAGGCGATCGGGCAAATCCCGCAGATGCGGGCGACAATGTCGAGCACCTCCTCGTACCCGCGCCCGCGCAGCAATGCCTCGAAGAAGCGCGGCGGCTCAAAGATACTCAATCGGACCGCATCTACGGCGCCATTGCGAACATGAAGTTCGAGCGAGCTCTCGCCTTCGACCCGCGCGATATAGTCGACCCGAATTGTCCTATTCGCCATGAGCTTCGCTTTCTTTCCGAAACGCCTCGGCAGCCGCGTTGAAGGTGCGAAAGACCCGGCCGATATCGCGCTCCGTCATACCGAGCGAGAAGAACTCGCGTGCGATCGCCGCGGTGTTCGGGGTCTCGGCCGGCCCGAAGCAGCCATAGCAGCCGCGGCCATAGGCCGGGCAGATCGCGCCGCAGCCGGTCTGCGTGACGGGGCCAAGGCAGGGTGTTCCCCGGGCGACCATGACGCAAACTGTGCTGCGCAATTTGCATTCATGACAGACGCTGTGCCCGGGGATCGCAGGCTTGCGCCCGATCAGGAAGGCTTTGATAACCTCGAGGAGCTGGCCCTTGTCGATCGGGCAACCGCGCAACTCGAAATCGACCGGCACATGCGCGCTGATCGGCGTCGAAGTGGCAAGCGTCTTCACGTATTCCGGGTTCGGATAGACGGCTGCCGCGAACTCCCGCACATCGGCGAAATTGCGCAATGCCTGAATCCCGCCCGCCGTGGCGCAGGCGCCGATCGTCACGAGATGGCGGGAGAGATGGCGGACGCGCTGGACGCGCTCGGCATCGGCAGGCGTCGTGATCGAGCCTTCC
Organism: Allostellaceae bacterium; assembly: GCA_035634495.1. Classification (GTDB taxonomy): domain Bacteria; phylum Pseudomonadota; class Alphaproteobacteria; order ATCC43930; family CGMCC-115725; genus AP-15. The sequence continues at coordinate 3,014 of DASQCY010000675.1, read as the reverse complement.
ACCAATGAGAGATCGTAGGGCCCGCGGAGCATCCGCCGCGACGCCTCCGCGAAAGAGGCGATGTCGAGCTGCCTGGCGAGCGAGAGCAATTCGTCCTCGCAGTCGAGCAGGGTGAGCTGGCAGCCGTCGCAAGACGCGAATTTCCACACCGCCAGCCGGGGGCGGGCACGCCGGGCCACTCAGATCTCCCTGATTCCAAACACGGGCGCGATTCGATCGAAACGAAAGACCGGTCCGTCGAGGCAGACGAAGGCGGGTCCGAACTGACAGCGTCCACACAGCCCAACGGCGCATTTCATGTTACGCTCCATCGACAGATAGATCTGTTCTGACGCGAGGCCCCGGTCGCGCAGCGCGGCGATGGTAAATCGCATCATGATCTCCGGACCGCAAATGAGTGCGACAGCATGATGCGGGTCGAACGGGATGCGCGGAATCAGCCCTGGCACGACGCCGACATTGCCGTGCCAATCCGCTCCCGCATGGTCGACGGTGACCTCGATGTCGACATCGAGGCGGCGCCGCCATGTTTCTAGCTCTCGTCGGTAAAGAATATCGCTCGGGCCACGCGCGCCGTAGAGCAAGACAACTCTCCCGTAAGACTGGCGCCGGGCAAGCACGCCATATATTGCGGGACGCAGTGGTGCGAGGCCGAGCCCACCGGCGATGAGCACAACATCGCTGCCCTCGGCCTCCGCGACGGGCCAGCAGGAGCCATACGGGCCCCGCACTCCGACGACCGCATCTCGCCGCAGCCGCGCGAGCGCGCCGCTGACGGCGCCGAGCGCCCGGACGGTGTGCACGATCCGGTCTTTTTTCGCCGGATCGCCGCTGATGCTGATCGCCACTTCGCCGAGGCCGAACACATACAGCATGTTGAATTGACCCGCAGCGAACGCGAACGGCGAAACGGGCGCCAGATCCAACGTTGCGACATCCGCAGTCTCCCGCCGAACTCGGCTCACACGGAGCGGCTGCGGCACCCACCAACCCGCCGGCACCTCCCTCGCCTCGTGCCCGGGTGTCATGAACGCGGCGTCCCGTAGACATCGAGGACCTGCAGACGGGTCGCCCGCAACCGTTCCCCCATCGCGCCGACAAAACGCTTCATCAGCTCGTAGCCGAGATCGTGATCGGCTTCGCACTTATCCCGCAGACAGCGCGCATTGACGCCGAGCACGCGCACGAGCTCCGCAGCGCGCGCATCGAAGGTCCAGCGATAGGGCGGCACGAGCCACGCGGCATCGAGGATGTCGCCCTCACGCAGCGTTGCAATCACAATTACTGGCTGGCCTGGCGCATGCAGCTCGAGCGCCACCGTGCCGAGGCGAATCAGGTAAAATTCATTGGCCGGTTCGTCTTCTCGGAACAGATATTCGCCCGCCGCAAAGCGCAGATTGCGGGCGCAGCCGGAAATCGCGGCGCCAAATTCGGGGCCGAGGCCAGCGAAAAACGGATGCCCCAAGACGATACGTTCAAGCCCCTCCATCTGCATCCCTCCGCGACGCCTCCGGGCTCGCTCGGATCGCGGCCGCTTCCTCTGTAATATCGATCCCAACCGGACACCACGTGATGCAGCGGCCGCAGCCGACGCAACCCGAGCTGCCGAACTGATCGATCCAGTGGGCCAGCTTGTGCGTCATCCATTGGCGGTAGCGCGAACGGGCCGAGTTCCGCACGCTGCCGCCATGGATGTAAGAAAAATCCAGTGTGAAACAGGAATCCCAGCGGCGCACGCGTTCGGCGGCAGCGCCAACAAGATCGGTCGTGTCTTCGATAGTCGTGCAGAAGCAGGTCGGGCAGACATTTGTGCAATTGCCGCAGGTAAGGCAACGCTCGGCAACCTCGTCCCAGCGTGGGTGGTCAGGGTTGGCCTGCAGCAATTCCTTAAGCCCGTCGGTGTCGAGGCTCCGCCCCATCTGGCCCTTCGTTCGCGCGACCACGCGTTCGGCAGCCTCGATCTCTTCCTCGGTCGCGGGCCGAGCGGGAAGGTCTTTCGCCAAGTCTGCGCCCGCGGCGCTGCCGACCTCCAGTACAAACAGATGACGGCCCTCCTCGACGAGCTCCGTCAAGGCGAGGTCGAACCCTGTTTCGACCTTCGGTCCGGCATCCATCGAGACGCAGAAGCAGGTACCGCCCGCCTGGCCGCAATTGACGGCAACGATGAAGGCCTGGTCGCGCCGAATCTTGTAGGGGTTGTCGAAGTATCGTCCCGAGAGAAAGACCCGGTCCTGGATGGCGATCGCACGGAGCTCGCAGGCGCGCACGCCAATAAAGGCCAGCGGCTCCGCTGCCCCCTCACTCTCAACGATCGCGAAACCATTCTCTTCGCGACGGGCCTGCCAGAGCCGCTCGGCCGGCGGATGAAGAAAGCGCTTCCAGGAATGCGGCCCGACGGCATAGCCGAAGAGCGCTCCGTCGCCGCGCCATTTGGGCCGATATCGCCCGCCATCCTGCTGATCGGTCCATCCCACGGGCAGTTCATCGAGCCGCGTGACCGTGTCGTAGATAATTGCTCCATCGCGCACGGTCGGGCCAATGACCCGGTAGCCCCGGCGTGCCAGAGCGTCGATGATCCGTTGCAAGCCGTCCTGCTCGATTGCGAGCTTGGCGTCGACCATCTCCGTTAAACCCTCATCCGTCCGAGCCTTTTCTCAGCTCAATCGCGGATCTTCACCCCAAAGACGCGGCAGTCGTTTCCCGCACCTCGCGGGCACTTCGCAGCAGAGGGATCGAGGCGGCAGAGGTCGTCCCGCCGCCTCGGCCATTACCCTCAGGCCGATTTGACCTCGATTTTCTTTTGCTGCTTCTGGGCATCCGGCGTTTTCGGCAGGGTGATCGTCAGCACTCCTTTGGAAAAGTCGGCGGAGACCTTGTCGCGATCAACGCTCGCCGGCAGTTCGAACGCGCGCTGGAACGAGCCATAGGCGCGCTCGGAAAAATAATAGTTCTTGTCCTTTTCCTCCTTCTCCTGCCGCTTCTCGCCTTTGAGAACGAGCGTACCGCCCGACACC
>DASQCY010000674.1:0-4372 GCA_035634495.1 Allostellaceae bacterium | reverse complement strand
CCGAGGCGGTTGAGCGGAATGCGCGGCAGCAGCACCGCGGTCTCGGGCGACAGCATCGCGGTCTCGATCTCGCCGGGTGCGACGGCATTGACGCGGACGCCGAGCCGGGCGAAGTCGGCGGCCATCTCGCGCGTCAATGCCGACAGGGCTGCCTTCGAGGTTGAATAGGCCGAACCGGCGAACGGATGAACGTGATGGCCGGCGATCGAGGTGATGTTGACGATCGCCCCCTTGCCCTCCGCCAGGGCCGGGGCAAAGGCGCGAGCCAAGGTCAGCGGCACGAAGAAATTCAGCTGAAACACTCTTTGCCAATCTTCGAGGTTGCCGTTCAGAACGCCGAGCCGTTCCCTTGTCGGGGCCTTCGGCGAGACGCCGGCATTGTTTACGAGCGCATGCAGCGCGCCGTCGACAGACCGTTTCGCCTCGACGACGAAGTGCTCGACATCGGCGGGATCGGCGAGGTCGGCGGTGATGTGGTGGGTCCAGTTCGGATCGCGCTTGCATTCGGGCGGCACGGCGTCACGCGAGCAGGTGATGATCCGCCAGCCGGCGTTGCTGAAGCGTTTGACCGTCGCGTGCCCGATCCCGCGGCTGGCACCGGTCAACAGCAGGACTTTGCGCTTGCCGCTCATCGCATGGCGACCCGGCGCGGAAAGTTCGCACGCGGCTCCTCGATCCCCTCGGGATCCTGATGAATCATGATCTCCGCGTTCGGATAGGCGGCGCGCAGCTTGGCTTCGACCTCGTCGGAAATCTCGTGCGCTCGAACGAGGCTCAACGAACCGTCCATCTCGATATGGATCTGGATAAAGGCGGTCGGCCCGGCAACCCGAGTGCGCAGATCGTGCGCGGCGGCCACGTCGGGATGCGATTGCGCAATCCCGCGGATTTTTTCGCGCTCGTCGTCGTCGAGCTCATGGTCCATCAGCTGGAACAGCGACAGACCGACGAGCCGCACGGCGCTATAGACGATCCAGACGCCGATCGCCGCGCCGAACAACGGATCGAGGAGCGGCTGCTCGAGGGCGCTGCCGAGGACGAGCGCAAAGATTACGCCAAAGTTCAAGACGACGTCGCTGCGATAGTGCAGCTCGTCGGCGCTGACCGCGATCGATCCGGTGCGGCGCACGACGTGCCGCTGATAGAGGACGAGCCCGACCGTCACTGCGATCGAGAAGATCATCACCGCAATCCCGGCTGGCGGGTTCTCGACCGGGACTGGCCAGATCAACCGCCGTATCGCCTCGGCAAACAGCAGCATCGCGCTGCCGATGATGAAGGCCGATTGGCCGAGCACGGCGAGCGGCTCGGCCTTGCCGTGGCCAAAGCGATGCTCGCGGTCGGCCGGGCTCATCGCATGCCGGACCGCGAAGAGATTGACGAGCGAGGCAACGATGTCGAGCAGCGAGTCGACGAGGCTCGACAACAGCGCGACGGATCCGGTTTCGAGCCAGGCCGCAAATTTGGCCGCGATCAGCACCGCCGCGACTGCGACCGAGGCGTAGGTCGCCAACCGCCGGAGCCGGTTGGCGGGCGCCCCGTGGATCATGGAAAAAGCCGTTCCCGTCGCCATCCCTGGCCTTCGCGAATAAACAACAACCGATCATGCAGCCGAAACGGCCGCTCTTGCCAGAATTCGACGCGTTGCGGCACGACCCGGAAGCCCGACCAATATTTTGGACGCGGTACTCTACCCTCGGCGAAGCGGCGCGCAAACTCGTCGACCCGTTGTTCCAGTGTCGCACGGCTTTCGAGTGGCCGCGACTGGTCCGAGGCCCAGGCGCCAAGCTGGCTGTCGCGCGGCCGGCTAGCGAAATAGGCGTCCGCCTCTTCGTCGTCGACCCGTTCGACGGGACCCTCGACGCGAACCTGCCGGTTCAGCGACTTCCACATAACGCACAGCGCGGCATGAGGATTTGCAAACAGCTCCTCCGACTTGCGGCTCGCGAGATTGGTGTAGAAGACGAACCCGCGCGCATCGAGCCCTTTCAACAGTACCATCCGCGCCGACGGCCGGCCATCGGGTGTCGCCGTCGCCAAGGTCATGGCATGCGCGTTGGGTTCGCCCCTCCAGGCCTCGTCGAGCCATCTTTGAAAGGGTGCCAGCGGTTCAACCTCGGCAATCTCGTCCATCAACGCTTCCGTCGGCCGAATGTCCGACCCACCATAGCGCGCGTATCATCGATGTGGTACTCGTCAGTCGGCGAAACAGCCTCTGTAAAGAAACGAAGAGGCGCGGAAATGACCGCTGCAGCGGCATCGCGCGCCTTGTGCAGGGAGGGAAAAGGATCCATGGTGAGATTAAAGGTGAGATCAAAGCAGCGACTCCGCACCTATCTCGGCTGGCTGGTGGCCACCACCGTTCTGATTGTCGCGGCGTGCTTTGTCGTCAATTGTCTGGTCGATCCGCTCTGGTATCTGAAGGGGAATGTCCTGACGGGCGTGAATTATCCGTTCAACGAGCGCCTGGCAACGGTCATCCGGTTCTTGCCGCGGCTCAAGAATTACGATTGCGTCATTTTCGGGACTTCGCGCGGGAGCCTGCTGCCCGAAGAAAGGATCGAGGGGTACCACTGCTATAATTTATCGGTTTCGGATGGCCACGCGAGCGAATACCTGCTCTACGCGAAGTATTTGCGGGAACGCGGTTTTGCTCCCCGCCTGATCATCGTCGATCTCAAACGCGCCGAGTTCATCGGGCCGCAGCAGGCTGTTGAAGTGCCGGATTTCATTCGCAGCGGCGGGGCGCCTCCGTCGATCTTGACCAGCTACATGTCGCTCGATGCGCTCGATTTCTCGATCCGCACGTTGCGCGGGGACGCGCCACACCATCGCTACTACGATGCGGACTTTCGCGCCCAGCTCGAGGTCAGATCAAAGCGACATCGTTACGATCCAAAAGGTCCGATCGAGCCGCAGCCGCCACCGTTCGACGTGCATGCCGAGCGCGTCGCGGCCTATATCGAGCTGCGCCGCCTATTCCCCGAGGCGCGCGCGATCGGCTACATCCCGCCGGAATCGGCCTGGCGCATCGCCGGCTTCAGCCAGACCGGCCAGCTCGACACCTATCTCGCGGCGATCGCGCAGGTCGCGGCGGCCTATGACGAGTTTCTCGACTTTTCGATCCCGTCGGCGCTGACCGAGAGCAAAGAGGGGACCTATGACGGCTCGCACTATATGCGGGCGGTCAACGCGCGGGTCCTGGCTGGCCTGATGGCAAACCACAGCGATCTCGCTGTCGATTGGCGCAAAGACGATGTCGCGGCAATCACCGCCCTCTACCATCGCCGCCTGACGGAGTTCATGGAAACCACGACCGAGGCCGAAGCCGGCGCCAAGCGATGACGGTGCGCTGAGGCGAGGTCGGCCGACGTAAAATCTCAGATCCGTGACCTACTTCTGAGCGGGGACCGCTTTCGTCACTAAGCCATCCGACTGGGCCCATGGGGCAGCGCGAAAGGAATCCGGCCCGGATTTCGCCGACCGCAGCCGGATCGTATTCGGAGGCGCGCTACTTAACCGGAGCCGTCCACACGACCGCATCGTCGACGGCATAAAGTTGGCATTGCTCCCTGGCCCTCTCAGCGCATTTTGCAAGCGCTCGCGAAGCGGCATCGGGCACCAGAGAAGCATTCCAGGCCCAAGCGTGACCGGAAGGGGCGATGGCGAAGGCTCTGGGTGACAGCGCGGTCAGGAACCGCCGATATTCCTGCCTGCCGGCTTCGCTTATGCCGGGCAGCCTCGTATCGTCCGATATCGCCGCGAATCGAGAGCGCGGTGGAGTTTCGAGGATTGTCTCCCGGATCCGTCGCTGGTCATGGCTGTGGACCAGGCTCGGCGAAGTGGCGATCCCCAAGTCGAGCGCGTTCTTGCCGATGCGCTCGCAGTCGAATATGCGCGGATGATCGGGCTCGGTGCCCTGGCACATGAAGGTGGAATAGCCGCCGATGTTGACCAACGCAGGATTATAGAAATGGATCAGTCCCGTTCCGCGGGGGATGTTGATCCATCGCTCGACCAAGGCTTCGTCGGCTCGTCCGTCCGAATAGTGGATGATCCAGTCCTTGAGATGCAGTGCGTTGACCGAGGCGGCATTTAAATCGCCCTTGCCGTCATAATGCCCGTGTAGGCCAATTTGGGTATATTCGGGCGGATAGTCGTCGGTGAAGTAGCGCTCCTTGCCGCCTAGAAATAGCCTCGAGCACGACGAGTAACAAAAACCGGAGACCGCGGTCTCTAACGATTTCTGACGAAAAAGCTCGCCCAAATGGTAACCGGTCGGTGCATCCCCACCGGGCGAGTTTCGCAGAATGATCATCTTTATTTGCGGTGCTGAAGACAAACTGCTCTCGACCGCATCATAGTCGCCGGC
>DASQCY010000673.1:0-1680 GCA_035634495.1 Allostellaceae bacterium | reverse complement strand
GCCGACGAGCCGCAGGTGCCCGCTTGGCCGATCGAAGCGCCGCAAGACCAGAAGGCTATCGACGCATTGGTAGGGGCCTTCCGGGACGCGAAGTTCGACATGAAGCCCGTGCTGCGCGTGCTGTTCAACTCGGACTTCTTCAAGAACGCTCGCTTCAAGCACATGAAGTCGCCTGCCGAGGTCGTGGTCAGCACGTTGCGGCTCGTCGGCGGCCATGAGCTCCCGAAGCCGGGAATTGGCGAACTGTCGATGCAGCCCACCTACATGGGCCAGGATCTGCTCAACCCGCCCTCCGTCGAAGGCTGGCACACCGGGAAGGAGTGGATCAACAGCGGTTCGCTGATGGCGCGCGTCAATTTCGTCGCGGAGAAAGTCGGCGACACCTCGCTGCCCGGCGTCCAAGCGATCATCAGTAGGTTGAAGGCGCGTGGCTCGTTGAGCCCCGAGCAGCTCGTCGATGGCTGCCTAGACCAGATCGGACCAGTCGAGGTCGGTGCCGATACTAAGCAAGAGTTGCTTTCGCAGGCGAAAGAATGGGGGCAGGTTACTTGGGACAGCGCCTCGAATGCAAAGATCGCGGATCAGCATGCCGCAGAAATGTTGCAGCTGATCGTCGCCACCAGAGAGTATCAATTCGGATAACTTAGGACACACAGATCAGGAGAACGGCGAAATGGCAGCAACACACCAAGCAAAGAAAGACCCCGTCATTGTTGTTCTGCAATTGACGGGTGGTAACGATTACATCAATACGGTGATCCCGTACAACAATCCGCTGTACCGGGACAACCGGAAAGCGGTCGGGATCCCCGACAACCAGATCATGCACCTCGACAAGGACTACGGCATCCCGCACTACATGGCGCCGATCAAGCAGTTTTGGGATGACGGCAAGCTTGCCATCCTGCATGGCGTCGGTTGGAAGGAGTCGCCGCGGTCTCACTTCCGCGCGATGGACATCTGGCATACTTGCGAGCCGATCAAGGTCGGAACTGAGGGCTGGCTCGGGCGCGTCGCGCGCGAATTCGACCCCAAGAAAGAGAACGTCGTCACCACCGTCAGCTTCGGACCAAGTCTGCCGCGATCACTGGCGGTGCCGGGAGTGCCGGTGGCGTGCGTCGCCGGTCCGCTCGAAAAGTACGGCTTCCTGCCGACCATCCAAGGCCAGCAGCGCAAGCAGGTGCTCGAGCGCTTTGCGGCGATGTACAAACCGGCGATCGGCAGGGGCGCGGTCATGGACTACATGGCCGACACCGGCATTGATTCCTTGAAGGGCGAGGACATCCTTAAAGTAGCGCCGCAGAAGTATTCTTCGACGGTGCAGTACCCCAACACACCGATCGCTCGCAAACTCAAAGGTATCGCGCAGACTCATCTGGCCGATTTGGGTAGCCGCATCTTCTACTGCGACCACAGCACATTCGACACCCATGCCGGTCAGAATCCGGGCCATCAGAATTTGTGGACCGCAGTAACCGAGGGTGTCGATGCCTTCATGAAGGATCTGCGCGAGCACAACCACGCCGACAACGTGATCCTGCTGATGTTCTCTGAGTTCGGCCGTCGCGTCCGCGACAATGGCTCGGGAACCGATCATGGCGCCGGCGGCGTCGCCTTCGTCCTCGGCGAGAAGGTCAAGGGCGGTCACTACGGCGAGATGCCGTCGCTTGAGGCATCAAA
>DASQCY010000672.1:0-5893 GCA_035634495.1 Allostellaceae bacterium | reverse complement strand
CGTCCTCGCTCTGGCGCTCATCGCGGCGTCGCCGATTGCGACCAATGCTCAGCCGGCTGCGCCCGAGCCGCGCTCATGTCAGCAATTGCACGAGGAAACGAACAAATGCGAAGCCGGTATGCGCAGCTGCGATCAGTACGTCATCGCCCGCTTGCAAGCGCAGTGTCAGCGTGATCAGAAACGACTACCGCGGGCACTGGCACCGCGCGATAGCGGACGGCCGTGAACCTCGAGCTTACCTAGGGGAAGACCCGCGCGCTCTTAAACCTGCTGGTCGAGGCGATCGAGGCTGACCGCTACCCGTTCTCGCCGACCCGTAGCCTGTATGCGAAACCGCTCGGTGGCGACCCGCTCAAGTTCGGCCTCGCGCGTCGAAACTGTTCCGTCGCGGAACATACTCGCAGCGGCCGACGCGGAAGTCGTCGCGCCGACGGCGGGAGCAGCAGGTCATGACATCCGCCGCCCGTCGATCGTTCGTTTGACCAAAGATTCCACACCCTGTAACTTCGCGATGACGTTGCAAGGCGGCGCGGTGCGGCGCCGATAGCCGCGATCCCCGCACAGCCAGCCGGTGGGGAAGCGCATGGAATACAGGCAATTCGGCAAGACCGACCTCAAGGTCTCGGCGATCGGGTTCGGGTGCTGGGAAATCGGCGGCACCTACGGCCAGATCGACGAGAGCCAGTTCGCGCGCGCCGTCCAGTCGGCAATCGATAATGGCATCAATTGCTTCGACACCGCCGAAGCCTACGGCATGGGGGTGTCCGAGGAAGCCTTGGCGCGGGCGCTCGGCAACCGCCGCGAGGATGTCGCGATCGTCACCAAATTCGGCGTCGGCTACGAGGAAATGCCGAACCGGAGGGACAGCAGCCGCGCCCGCGTCATCATGTCGATCGATAAGAGCCTGCAACGGCTGCAGACAGATCATGTCGACGTCTATCTCGTCCATTGGCCCGACCCCGAGACACCGCTCGACGAGACGATGCGGGCCCTTGACGACATCGTGCGGCAGGGCAAGGCGCGTTACATCGGCGTGTCGAACTTCCGCCTGGCGCAGATCGAGGCCTGCATGCGGCTGCGCCGCGTCGATGTCGTGCAGTACGGCTGGAACATGTTTGACCGGCGCATGCAGGCTGAGATTTTCCCCTATTGCGCAGCCCAAGAGATCGGCGTGATGGCCTACGGGTCGCTCGCTTACGGCATGCTGAGCGGCACGTTTCACGCGGGGATGCAGTTCGAGGAGAGCGACTGGCGTTCGAAGGGCGGCATGCTCGGCAATATCAACCTGTTCCGTTCCTTGTTCGGCGCCGAGCATTTTCCCGGCAATCTGCAGGCCGTCGAGGATCTCAAGCGCCTCGCAGCGAAATACGACAAGACCTTGCCGCAATTCGCATTGCGCTGGACCTTGAGCAACCCGGCTGTCGGCACCGCATTGGTCGGCTTTCGCGAGCCACCCGAGGTGACGGAAAACTTGGGCGCCCTCGGCTGGACCATTTCAGCCGCCGACATGGTGGAGATTGACGCTATCCTCGAGCGGCGCGGCTGTGTGACCGTGCCGCCCGGCTGGCTCGAAGATTGACCTTTGTCATGGCCGGGCTCGACCCGGCCATACATGGACCCCCGGGTCAAGCCCGGGAGTGACGAGTTGGATGGAGTGCACGCACAGGAGCTACCGCATGCCGGTTCAACGTTTCGTGCCGATGACCAAGGATTTCGCGACCTTCGACTGCGACGCGCACGTCACCGAGCCGCCGCTGATCTGGGAGCGCGCGCACGAATTCCTGACCCGCGACGAGCTCGACGCATTGAAGCAGACGATCTGGTGGGACGCCGAAAGCCGTCTCTTGATTGTCAACGGCCGCGCCGGGGTCGGGCTCGGCTCGCCGCGCAAGGGCGGTATTCCGGGCACGATGCGGGTCATCACCAACGCCGGTCCGGGGGTCAAGCACGACATCCAGCGCGCCCTCAACGTACGCAATCTCGATCCGAAGACGGCGCTGACCCAAGAGCAGGTCGCTTATCTCGACCACGCCGGCTCCTATGAGCCAAAGCCGCGGCTCAAGGACATGGACGTCCAGGGCATCGATCAGGTCATGATCATCCCGACCGAGATCGACATCTATCCCTGGCTCGAAAACGCGCTGGGCGCCAAGGCCTTCTGCCGCGCCTACAACGAATGGGCGTACGAATACACCTTGGCCGACCCCGAGCGGCTCTACTTTGCCGCACTTATCCCGATGCAGCATCCGGATTACGCGGTCGAGGAGGTGCGCCGGGTCGCGGCACTGGGCTGCCGTGTCGCGCTCGTCCGCCCGATGGACGCGTTTGGCAATTACCCGCTGCAGCCGAAATACGAGCCGGTCTGGGACGCGCTCGAAGAGACCGGGATGGTGTACGGCATGCACCCGTTCCCGGCCTTTGGCAGCCTCAAGCCCAGTGGCTACAGCGAGCAATATTCGGGCGCCGAATTGATCCGGAAGACCGTCGCGACCGCCGGCCTGCCGCACACCTTTCTGACCAACGTGCAGAATTTCCAAGCCGAGGCCGCATTGTGGGTCAGCCTGGTGCTGATGTCCGGCTTTTTCGACCGGCACCCGAAGATCAACGCCGCCGTATTCGAGGCCTCCTCGACCTGGCTCAGCTTTCTGATCGACGAATGCGACAAGGCCTACCGGCTCTATAAAAACGAGCGCCAATTGCCGCCGCTGAAGCGTCTGCCGAGCGAGACATTCTTCGAGCACTGCATGACCGGGTTTGAGGGCGACGAGGCGCCCCCGGCGCGCCTGCCGGAGTTCTATGGCGACATCCTGGCCTGGTCGTCCGACGTCTATCACCATGACGGCGACGACGCCTGGCGGGCGATCGAGACGATGGGGAAATACAAGCTCCCAGTCGAAGACCAGGCCAAGTTCCTCGGCGGCAATGCGCGCCGTCTCTATAAGGTGCAGGCGCCGGCCAAGATCATCCGCGACCGCGGCACCGAGATCGAGCGCCCTGACTGGTGGCCGACCGAAGAGGAAGTGCGCGCATCATTGCGCCCCAGGGCCGCGGTCAGCCGATAGCGCCGGCTAAAAATCGGAGAGAGCGGACGGGCGGAACCGCTTCCTGGTACCACGATCAACTGGGCTGGCTCATATAGTCGTAGGCCGAGAGCGCGTGGCATTTGACGACGTGGAAGAATTCCTTGACCGTCACATGCTCGTCGACGCTACCCATGCCGGTAGGCGAGGGGCCGTAAACGATGGCCGGCAAGTCCCTGTAGCGCCATAGCCGCGCGTCGGTGCCGCCGAGGCTGATCACCGGGACCGGGTCGATACCGGCAACTTCCTTGGCATTCGCGCGCACCAGCTGCGCCATCTCGCTGTCGGGCGGGCACCAGCTCGGCGGGTTGTAGTTGATCTGTCGATACGAGACTTCCGGATAGGACGCAATGATCCTATCGATCTCAGCCAGGATCTGCGGCGCATCGAGCCCGTTTGGCACGCGGATGTCCACCTCGAAAGTGCACTGAGATGCGACCATGTTCACCTTGAGCCCGCCGTGGATGACGCCCGGATTTACCGTGACGCGGCGGATAATTCGAGAGGCACCCGCACCGTAGGCCCGATCGGTGACGGCAGCAGCGTGATCGAGAGCTGCGGCGAGGTTGCTGCCCTCGGGCGCCGGGATACCCTCCAGCCTTTCGAGCTCACCGATGATCTTCGCCGCGACCCCGGTGGCGCTTTTGCTGGCATGCGTATAGGCGCTGTGCGCACCCTTGGTGCGCACAGTAAACTCTAGCCACAGTGGGCCCTTTTCGCCGAAGCGCAAAGTCCATGGGCTGCTTGGCTCGCCGTTCAGGCAGCAGTCGCCAAACACTTCCGGATGATTCTCGAACAGGTAGCGGGCGCCATACGGGCCGAACGTCTCCTCGTCCGACACCGCTGACAAGGTCAGCCGGCCATGCAGCTCATCGCGCAATTCGCGGAGATACAGAAAGGTGAAAATCGAGGCGGTAGTGCCGCACTTCATGTCGCAGGCGCCGCGTCCCCAGATGCGGCCGTCGACGAGTTCGCCACCCCATGGATCCCGAGTCCAGCCTTCACCGTCACCGACCGGGAAGACGTCGATATGGCCATTCAGCGCGAGGTGTCGGCCGGGTTTTGCGGCATCGAACGTCGCCACGATGTTCGGCATGATCTCGTTCGGTGCGATGACGCGGCAATCGACGCCGTGCCGCGTCAGCAACTGACGGATATGACCGGCCGCCTCACGCGTGTCGCCGGGCGGGTTCGGGCTCGGGCAGCGGATGAAGCGGCGAAAGAAATCGAGCAGCACCTCGCTGTCGCTCTCAATCCGTTCCAACAGCTCTGCCTTGCGGCTTTCCATTTCCCGTCCTCCGGCTGGCGTTCAGCGATCAACTACGCGGTCGAGAATGCGCCCGCAAGATTGCCGGAACGCTCGGCTACACCGTAGACTCCCTTCTTCCCGCAAGCGGGGCGAGGGAGATCACTTACGAAAGGAGAGGCGATGATTGCAAACCCGATCCCATGGCCAGACGGCGCGCGCTGCGCGGTGGCGATGACCTGGGACATGGACGCCGACAGCGCCTTTAACTGGTACAACCAGGAAACAGCCGACAACCTCGTCGCGACGCAGCAATGGGCGCGTTACGACCCGCTGATCGCGATCCCGCGCCTGGTCGAGCAGTTTGCACGGCTCGAGCTGCGCCAGACTTTCTTTGTTCCCGGCTGGGTCATCGAGAAGTACCCGGCGCAGATCGACCTGCTGCTGAAGAACGGGCACGAGATCGGACTGCACGGGTATCTTCATGAGCGGTCGAACGAGATCGATAAGGACGACGAACATTACTGGCTCGGCCGCGCGCTCGACGCCTATCGCAAGCTTGTCGGCGCCCGGCCGCGCGGTTGGCGGGCGCCGAGCTTTGCGTTCTCGAAATACTCGCTGCGCTACCTGATCGACGCGGGCTTCGAATACGATTCCTCGCTGATGGGCGACGACATCCCTTACGCGCTGCGCGACGGCAGCGACTCGCTGCTCGAATTTCCGGTCGACTGGACGCTCGACGACTTCCCGCACTACGCCCATAACCGCGATCTCGGCTACAGGATGCCGATCTCCTCGCCGCAACGGTCGATGGAGGTCTTTCGCGGCGAGTTCGACGCGGTCTGGGAATTCGGCGCCCTCTGGATTTCGGTCTGGCACCCGGCCCTGTCGGGGCGTCTCGCCCGATTCAAGGCGGTCCTCGAACTTCTCGACTACATGCGCACGAAGGGCGGCGTCTGGTTCGCCCGGCTCGACCAGGTGTGCGATCACGTGCAAAAGCTGATGGCCGAGGGGCGCTGGACGCCGCGCTACGAAACTGTGCCGGCCTACCAGAGCCCGCTCCCGGAATTCTCCAAGGAACGCTGACGCGGCAGTTTCGTCACCAGTCAGACGGAAGGGAGGCGGCCAATAGCGCTCCACTTCACACGCGAAGAATTTATGGCTCGCCGGAGGCGCACCTGCGAGGAAATGGCCAAGGCCGGCCTCGACGGTCTGCTGATCTTCCGCCAGGAGAGCATGTATTGGCTGACCGGCTATGACACCAGCGGCCACAGCATGTTCCAGGGCATGTATCTGGGAGCGGACGGCGCCTTGGCCTTGTTGACGCGCTCGGCCGACCAGAGGCAGGCGCGCCTCACATCGGTGATCGAAGACATCCGCATCTTGACCGATCGCGAAGGGGCGGACCCGGCGGGCGAACTGCGCGATATGGTGGCGGATTATGGTGGGCACGGAAAGCGGATCGGGGCCGAATATCACGCCTACGGCCTCACTGCCCACCGCGGCAAAATGGTCGACGTCGCGTTCGCCGGCTTCTGCGAGCTGGTCGATGCCTCCGACCTCGTGC
>DASQCY010000671.1:0-1788 GCA_035634495.1 Allostellaceae bacterium | reverse complement strand
GCCGGCGATCAGCCCGGCGCATTGGACCGCGAGCGCATCCTCGAGCGGCTGATAGGCGATGTGGCCGAGCGACGGCAGGCGGGTGCCTGGCCCGACCGCGCCGAGCACGAAACGCGTTCGGCCATCATGCGCGAACTCGGCGACCGCTTCGTGCGCAAGCTCGGCGGCAACGCGGTTGAGCGCAAAGGCCCGGTCGGCGAGCCCGAACTCGCCCAAGGTGATCGGCGAGCCGCCAAAGCTGTTGGTCTGCACCGCATCGCAGCCGGCCTCAAGATAGCCCCGGTGGATCGCGCGGACGAGGTCCGGGCGGCTTTCGCAGACGATCTCGGTGCAGTTCTCAAGGCCGAGAAAGTCGCGCTCGACGTCGAGGTTGCGCGCCTGCACCTGGGTCCCCATCGCGCCGTCACAGAGCACGACGCGATCGGCGAGGTAGTCGAGGAAGTGCGCCATCGGACGGGGGGATCAAACCACCGCGGCGACCGGCTTCTTGGCGCGCACACCGAGCATGTGGCAGATCGCGACGGTCAGATCCGCCCGGTTCAGGGTGTAGAAGTGGAACTCGTGGACCCCGTTCGCGTGCAGGCGGCGACACTGCTCGGCGGCGATCGAGGCGGCAACCAGACGCCGCGTCTCGGGGTCGTCGTCGAGGCCGTCGAAATGCCCGGCCATCCACTCCGGTATCGAGGCGCCGCAGGTCACGGCCATCCTCTTGAGCTGGGCGAAATTGGTCACCGGCAGAATCCCGGGCACGATCGATACCCGGATCCCGGCAGCGTGGGCGCGGTCGCGGAACCGCAGGAACAGATCGACGTCGAAGAAAAACTGAGTGATTGCCCGGCTGGCGCCGGCATCGAGCTTGGCTTTCAGGTTGTCGAGATCGCGCTCCGCACTCTGCGCCTCCGGGTGGGTCTCGGGATAGGCGGCGACGCTGATCTCGAAATCCGCCACCCGTCTGAGCCCGGCGACGAGGTCGGCCGCGTAGGGGTACCCGTCGGAATGCGGCTCGTAGCGTTGTGCTCCGCCGGGCGGGTCGCCGCGCAACGCGACGATGTGGCGGATCCCGGCCTGCCAATAATCGGACGCCACCGCATCGATTTCGGCTCGGGTAGCAGCGACGCAGGTCAGGTGAGCGGCGGGTTCGAGCGGCGTCTCACGGCGGATGCGCCGAACCGTCGCATGGGTACGCTCGCGGGTCGACCCGCCGGCACCGTACGTGACCGAGACAAACCGCGGCGCCAGCGGCTCGAGGCGTTTGACCACCTCCCAGAGCCGGCCCTCCATCTCCGCCGTCTTCGGAGGAAAGAATTCGAACGAGACCCGCGGCGGACCGGCATCAAAATCGATGACCGGGTCGGCGGCGAGCAAGCCGCGCGATTGGCCCGTGGAAGCGCTCTGGCCCAGCTCCTGCGGCATCAGCGAAGCTCCCTCTCGAAAACCGCCTCGGGTATTTCTGCCGAGACATCACCGGCCGGACGGGGCCGTGCTGCCGCGGGGCGCTGCGCGGTCCAGATGACAACCGTCAGCGGATCGCCCGGCAGCCATCGCGGCGGCGCCGGATCGAGGCCGGCGCCGGCGCACCACTCGGCCACCTCGCTGTCGGCGAAGCCAAGCCGGCGATGGGCGTGCTCGTCGCGGAGAAATTCGAGGGTATGCGGCGCAAAGTCGACGAGCACAAGAATCCCGCTGGGCCGCAACACCCGGGCCGCCTCGGCGATGACCGCTGCCGGCCGGTCGGCATAATGCAGTACTTGATGGATCACGACGGCATCGAAAGAAGCGTCAGGCAGG
>DASQCY010000670.1:0-4537 GCA_035634495.1 Allostellaceae bacterium | reverse complement strand
TTTACTTAAGGGCACAGAAGGCGTGAGATGATAACGCTACTTGTCATCGTCGTCGTCGTTTGGACCGTCATCCGGATCGTCCAGTTGGCGGGCTGGGTGTGGAGGCTTGCTAATGCCCCGAGGATCGGGGTCGCCGCGGCGGCCCAGGACTGAGGCGCGGACCCGGCGCGGAACTGCGAGGTCGCCTCCGGCCGAGGCGCCGGCGGAACAGGAGACTGTCGTGCTCCAAGAAGCCGTTGTCACCGAGCCGTCCGGCCGTCTCGGGACGCGCGCGAGCGCAGAAACTGAAGCCAGTCCCTCGACCCCCCGCTTTCGCATTTTCATCGTCGATACAGGCTGGGATTCGCCGGGGCACAAAGTCCTGCAGGAGAATTTCGGACTGATCCGCGAGCTGCAGAGAGAGGACCCGATCTACGTCCTCGGTCGGGAAAAGTCGATCGAGTACCTGCGCCATCACGAGGAGCGGATTGGCCACGACCCGATCATAGCCGTACATGATCTGGCGGCGATGGACGACACCGGGACCGCCGACTTCCACGGCTTCCGGCTCCGCCTCGGCCTACTGCGCACGCATCAGCAGGCGCTCTTGGCTTTGCAAAACTTTGCCCGCTTTCTGCGCTTGCATCGCCAATCGACCGATCTCGAGGGCGAAATCCGTCGAGGCCTTCGTCGTGAAGGGCTTGCCGGGGCGATCGAGATCGTTCTGGGTCACGAAGCGCGGGAAATCGGTGGGTAATCACAGAACTGGAGGCAAAGAATGCCGGAGCGGTGGTCGGATTACCTCACGATTTTCATGAGCGCGCTCGCCGTAGGGTATATGGTCTACGAGATCGACCGGCGACAGCGAAAGCTGCGTGAGATCTTCGATGTTCTCGATGCCGAAGATGCAGCAGTCACGGCGAGGCTCGAGGACATGGTCGCGAGCGGTGAGCTTCAACCCTACAAGGGAGCGACGCTGGCTTGACCGCGGCCGCGCGTCCGACTGTCGCGCCCGGCCCGAACACCTTCGTGATCAGCGACGCTCGGGTCTTCGGCGCTGGCGGCGAGACGCTCGCGCGGCGCTTCGCGGGGCGGGTCCTCGCGTTCTACGAGGTTCGCTCGTTGGCTCTCGATCCCGCTCGGGCGACTGCGACGGTAAACTATCGATTGACAAGCGGCGATCCCGGAAGTTTGCTGACGCGACTGGCCAGTGCTGTCGCCGGGCCCGCTGCAGAGGTCAACGAAGTCGAGCTGCCGGATTGGGGCGATGGAGAGCCGGTCACCCTGTATCGGCACGCCAATATCGTCTCGATTTTTGCCGAGCTGACTGTAGCGGAAGGCTGCCTGACGGCCCGCCATCCGGCAATGGAACGCGACCAGGCGGTAGCGCGTCGGGTCGAAAACGCGCTGCGGGCCGTACCGGGGGTGATCGAAGCTGCCACGACTGAAGAGTTGCGTACGCGTTTCGACCCGCATGCAGTCGCAGCATTGCGGCTGATCCGACTGGCCGAAGCGGAGATCCTTGGGCGAGAGGCCGTGCACCCCGTGCCCTCGCCCAAACCGGTGAATTTCCGACTGGAAAATATAACTCTCGGAGTTGCCGCGGCAGGCGAGTTCGTCCTGCCGCTTGCGGCGCCAGTCGCTTCGGGCCTGCTTGTCCTTGCCGCCCTCAACACCTTTGGCGTCGCTGTATCTCAGCTTCGCGAGCGCAAGATCGGCCTCCCGCTGCTCTATACCTGTGCCGTCGGCACTCGCCTCTCCAGCGGTCAATTCCTGGCCGCTTCCCTGTTGTCCTGGTTCTTTCGCTATTGGGAGCATCGCTATCGACAGGATCTTGCAGTCGAGAACCGAGCTCTCCTCGAGGAGACATCGACCCTGCCAAAACGGGCGCGTCTGCTCACCGCCGACGGCCTGGAACGGCGAGTGCCCAGGCGCGAGGTCACCGCGGGTGAACGGGTGCGTGCTCTCGCCGGTGATACGGTCCCGGTCGACGCGATCGTGTGCTGCGGCGCCGCGCTGGTCGACCAAAGCGCAGGACATGGAACACCGCCACCGAGCCGAAGACTCGTTGGCGATGACGTCCTCGCCGGCAGCACAGTACTGGCGGGCAGTCTTGACCTCGAAGCGTTGCGCACCGGCGACGAGACCCGCGCGGCACGGATCGCAGAAGCGCTGGCTGACACGACGGAACCGGCGCCGCACTCCGAAGCGTTGAACCAGCAGGCGGAGAATTTCGCCACTGGAACAGTGGCGCCAACATTGCTGGCCGCCGGCGCCGGCGCAGTGATCGGCGATCTGACGACGGCCGGCGCCGTCCTCAGCCCCGACTATGCGACCGGTGTCGGGCTGGCGGTCCCGCTCGAAACCGTCCGCCGCGTCAGGATGGGGCTGCGCTACGGTGCCTTGATCCGCGCCGCGGATGCCTTGGACCGCCTCGCCAAAACCACGTGGATCGTTCTCGACGACAACGAAGCATTGCATCGGACCGGCTGCGATGTCGCCGAGTTCCGCACGAAGCCGGCCAACGAGGCCCGGCTGCTGCCGGCGGTGGCAGCGGCAGGCATGTGGCTCGGCGACGAGCGTGGCTCGGCGCTCGCCCGGGCTTGCCGCGCGCGTGGGCTCGTCATCCGGCGGGCTAAACTCCGCGAGATCGACGCCGATGGCGTCGCCGTAGGTGTTGGGGATCATCTCGTGCGGCTGCGCGGGCGTCCGGTCGCTACGGCAGCGGCGCCGCCCCCATTGATCGTCGAGGTGGACGGCGCGGAGGTTGCCGGCGTGCGCTTTGTTCGCAATGGGCGTCTCGAGGCTGGCGCAATAGTGCGGCGGCTCCGCCGCGACGGCCTGCAGATATTTCTGGCCAGTGAGCGCGCCGCGTCAGGCCTTGCAGCGGGGCTCGGCGTCGACCGGTGCCGCGAGAGCATGAGCGGCGACGACAAAATTCGTCTTTTGCGCGACCTGCGGCGACAATCGGCTGTCACGGCCTATGTCGGCGACTGTGTGAAAAATGCGTCGGCCGCAGACGAGGCGCATCTGTCCATCGACCTCGCCGCAGAGGCTGGAGCCGAGGTCGGGCCTGCGGATATTGCGCTGCTGACGCCGTCGATCGCGCCCCTGCCGGCGCTACGTGCATTGGCCCATGACGGCGCCAGGCGGATGGCAGGCGTGTGGTCCGCGGTGATGGTCCCCAATCTGCTGTGCGTGGCCGGCGCCTTCGCGTTCGGCTTCACGCCGATGGCTGCGGTGCTCCTATCCAATTTCGGCACGAGCGTGGCTTACGGCGCCGCCAAGCGAGCGCTTCGGGAGACGCCGGTGTCGCGGCGCGACGTTGCCTGGGACTTGGAAGATGGGCCGGCACCGCTCCGGCAATCAATGCCGCCCGGCGAGAGAGCGTATGCATGAAGAGAGGCTCGTCGGACGGCGATGATACGGCGCTGCGCATCGCGCATCTGCCAAAAGAAGCCGGCTGGGCGCTGATAACGGCGGGTGTGGTCGGCTTGGCGGTGCCGGGCGTGGTCGGGACGCCGTTCCTGCTCGCGGGTGCGGTTGTCCTGGCACCCGGCGGTTCGAAGCTTCTGGCGCGCTGGGCCCCGAGTTCGGCGACCCGGCAAATCGGCCGCTTTCTCGACGATTTGGAACGGCGTTACCCGCGGCACTAGGCTGCGCTGAACTCAAAATTTGGAGGCCGCACCGATGCCCAGCACCCGCACTTTCTCGGACGTGACAGCCGAGATCTTGAGCCGTATGAAGGAGTTTGGGCGTGCGGAATACAGTATCGTCTACGATCCCCCCGAGGGCCTCGCCAGCACCGCCACCAGCCAAACGCCGCTTGGCGAGTGTGTGATCGAATTCGTGCACGATCCCGCGAAGGCCGAATTGACCCTGACCTTGGTCAAAAAGCCTTGGCTGCTGCCGGAGGGTCTGCTGTGGAACGGGTTCTCGGAGACACTCGAGCGCTGTCGCAAGGAAACGTAAAGACGAAGAGACCGCATTCTCGACGTACTACCGGTAGGGCACGCCTTGAGAGGCGCCCGGTTGTCGCAGAGATGGGATCTACCTCGATGGTTGCGGGGGTAGGATTTGAACCTACGACCTTCAGGTTATGAGCCTGACGAGCTACCGGGCTGCTCCACCCCGCGACAGTCAGTCCGCGTCTCGCGCCCGCAACGGGCGCGAGACGGGTGAGAGAGAGTTGGAGGGGGTTTGGCGGGCCTGGCGGCGACCTACTCTTCCGCCTCTGTTTGAGGCAGTACCATGGGCGCTGAGGGTTTTCACGGCCGAGTTCGGGATGGGATCGGGTGCTTGGCCCCTCGCTATGGCCACCAGGCCGGCGAAACCCCCTTTGGGTGTGAGGTGAGGCGGGAGGTGTCTCGAGAAGTGTCTGGGGCCGCGTGGGCCTGCGCCTGGCTAGAACAGGGGTTTGGCGCTGCACGCGGGCGGTGGTGCGGCGCTGGTGGCTTTCGGCGCAGCTGGGCTGCGCCTGTCGCCGCGGTGCAACGAGTTGCACCGGCCAGCGCCTATGGATCAAGCCGATCCGAGCGATTAGTACCGGTCAGCTGCG
>DASQCY010000669.1:0-9452 GCA_035634495.1 Allostellaceae bacterium | reverse complement strand
TCGGCGGAACAAAGCCTTCCTTGTACGCATTGGTCGGGTAGGTCAGCGCCTTTATCACCGCCTCCTTCACCTGCGGGTCGTCGAGGTGCAGCTTGCCGTCCTTCGTGACGATGCCCCCGCCGCCATACGCGATCAGGAAGTAGTTGAACAAAGCGTTCGGATCGGCGCCGTTAGTCGTCACCTGGAGACCCAGGCTATAGACATTGCGCGTACCCTGAGCGCGCAATTTCTTTTGCACTTCCTTGAATAAATCATAGAAAGCGTCCCAGGTCTTCGGGAAGTCTTCCACCCTATAGCCCGCCTTCTCGACCAGTGAGCGCCAAATATGGTTTGGTAACACCGCCGAAATATAGGGTACCCCATAGTAGCTGCGCTTCTTTGCTACGGAATTGTAGCAATAGGCCGAAAGCAATGCGGTCTCTGTGAACTCTTCCTTCTGCGTGTCGACAACATCCGTCACATCGACGAGCTTATCGTCCCAGGCATAGAGTGCTATGATTTCGCCGGGATTGTTCTGAAACAGATCCGGAACCGCGCCGCTCGTCACCGCCGAGATGATTTTCTGCCGCTCCGGTGCGAAGGGAATGATGCTGTAGTCGATCGTATTACCGCTGGCCTTCTGGTAGTCAGCGACGATCTGCTTGAACGCCTCGTCCTCTTCCGGGACGAAGCCCTGCGCCCACCATACCTCAGCGGTTGTCGCCGCGGCGTTGGCGATATAGGGCCGCGCGAGCGTCCCGGCCGCGGCCAAAGCCATCGAACCACCAAGCAGCGAGCGCCGGCTCAGGGTAGTCATCTCTTCCTCCGTCTCAGCTCTGCGCGATCGGGTATTTCGCGAAGATCTCCTCGACCCGCTTGAACGCCTTCTCCGCCGCCGCCTGAGGGGTCGCCCCGCCCTGGATGATGTCCATCCAGCCCTGCATCCAGACATGTTCGTTCTGGATCTGCGCATAGGCCGGGTTGAAGACCCAGTATTGCGGAACGGTCGGGCCGAGCAGCCCCTGCGTGGTGTAGGCCGCCCGATGCGGGTCGTCGAACCACCAGTGATCGGCCTTCACGATCGAGGGCATGCACGGAATGTTGCGCCCGAGGCCCGTCTTCAGCCGTTCGTTGTTGACTTTCGGCTGAATGATGAATTTCAGGAAGTCCTTGGCGACTTCGACGTTCTTTGCCCCCTTCGGGATCAACAACGTGCCGTTATTGGCTTGGCTCGGCACCGGCTTGCCGTCGTTGCTGAGCGCCAGGCCCATAGTGACTATGTCGTCGTAGTCGTCTTTCTTTCCTTGCGACAGCACCGCGACCTCGGTCGAAATCGTGCCGTCGAGGTCCATGACGATTTGCTTGGCGTGGAAGGCGTTGTTGTCGTCGGCGTCGTTCCAGTTGATCGCGCTTGGCGGCACGAAGCCTTCCTTGTACGCGGTGGACGGATAGGTCATTGCCTTGATGACCGCTTCCCTGACCTGCGGATCGTCGAGATGCAGCTTGCCGTCCTTGGTGACCAAGTCCTTGCCGCCGTAGGCAATCACGAAATAGTTGAACACGTTGTTGGGATCGACGCCGTTGGTCGTCACGTTGAGACCAAGGCCATAGGTGTTGCGCACGCCCTGGGCGCGCAGTTTCTTCTGCACATCCTTGAAGAAATCATAGAAGCCATCCCAGGTCTTCGGGATGTCCTCGATTTTGAAGCCGGCCTTCTCGACCAGCGGCTTCCAGACATGGTTCGGCAGCACCGCGGTGGTGTCGGGCACGCCGTAAAAGCTGCGCTTTTTGGTGACGCTGTTGTAGCAGTAAGTGTTGAGGATCGCGGTCTCGGTATACTCTTCCTTCTGCGTCTCGACGACATCACTGACATCAACGAGCTTGTCGTCCCAGGCATAGAGTGCAGCGATCTCGGCCGGATTGGCCGGAAACACGTCGGGGACGATGCCGCTCTGCACCGACGCGACGATCTTCTGGCGCTGCGGCGCGAACGGCGTGATGATGAGATCGATCGTGTTGCCGCTCGCCTTCTCATAATCCGCGACCACCTTCTTGATCGCCACGTCCTCTTCCGGGACGAAGCCCTGCGCCCACCACACCTCCGCGGTCGTCCCCGCCGCGTTGGCGATGTAGGGCCGCGCCAATGTTCCGGCCGCGGCCACGGCAAGGGAACTGCGAAGCACCGACCGCCGGCTCAGGTTTCCCATGTCCGTCTTCCTTCCCTGCAGCGCCGCGCGACCCGTCCGCGGGCGCCTCTGTAATTGTCGTATGCGAACGAATCTTGCAGGCGCGCCTTCTACCAAGTCAATCGGATATTCGAGCGGCGCCGGCGGCGCTGCGGTTCCCTGCTGTTTCGCTGTTACTGTCGAAATGTTAGAATGGGCTCCCTGTTCTGTCAGGAAATTTCCCTGTTCGGGTCACCAAATTTCCCTGCTTGCGAAGGCAGGGAATTTTGCCCGCAACCGTTTGATCCGACTAAATGCGCGCGGCGCCGTTTCGCGGTCCGGCCGGGCAATTTGCCGATTTCGCTGTATTCCCGGTCGCCGGGAATTTTGGTGAGACGACTCACGCCGCCTTTTCGAGCTCACGCAGCACGGTGTCACCCATAACCCGGGTCGAGACGCGCGCAGTATTCGGCTCGGCGATGTCGCCGGTCCGCACCCCGGCCGCGAGCGCGCGGCGCACGCCATCTTCGACGAGCTCGGCCTCCTCGGGCATCTCGAACGAGTAGCGCAGCATCATTGCGAACGAGAGGATGCAGGCGAGCGGGTTGGCTACATCCTTGCCGGCGATATCGGGGGCGCTGCCATGGACCGGCTCGTAGAGCGCCTTGCGGCGTCCGGTCGCGTCCGGCGCGCCGAGCGAGGCCGAGGGCAGCATGCCGAGGGAGCCCGTCAGCATCGCCGCGCAATCCGACAGGATGTCGCCGAAGAGATTGCTGGTGACGATCACATCGAACTGCTTGGGGTTGCGCACCAGCTGCATCGCGCAGTTGTCGGCGTACATGAAGGACAGCTCGATGTCCCGGTAATCCGTGTCGCGCACCCGCTGAGCGACCTCGCGCCAGAGCCCGCCCGATTCCATGACGTTCGCCTTGTCGACCTCGCAGACGCGGCCGCGGCGTTTCCTGGCCAGATCGAAAGCGACGCGGGTGACGCGCTCGATCTCTGCGTCGGTGTAGACTTCGGTGTTGACGCCGCGGCGGGTGCCGTCGGGCAATGTCTCGACCCCGCGCGGCGCCCCGAAATAGATCCCGCCGGTCAGCTCGCGCACGATCATCAGATCGAGCCCGGCGACGAGCTCGGGTTTGAGGCTCGAGGCGTCGGCGAGAGCGTCGAAGACCACCGCAGGGCGCAGATTGGCGAACAGATCCATTTCCTTGCGCAGCCGCAGGATGCCGCGTTCGGGACGCAGTTCGAAAGGCAGCGCATCCCATTTCGGTCCGCCGACCGCGCCGAACAGCACGGCTTCGCTGGCGAGCGCCTGAGCCAGGGTCGCATCGGTCAGCGGCACGCCGTCAGCATCATAGGCCGCACCGCCGACCAGGCCCTCGCCGATGTCGAAGCTGGCGATATGGCGGCGGTCGAAGAACTCGATTACCCGCAGCGCCTGCCGCATGATTTCGGGACCGATGCCATCACCCGCCAGTACCAGCACCTTGCGGTTGGACGTGCGGGTCTGGGCCACCCTCAAGCCCCGCGCTGCGTCATGCCGAACTGCCAAGGGCGCGCGAGCCGTGCCTTTTCTTCGTACGCGGCGATGTCTGTAGCCTTCTGCTCGGTCAAGCCGATGTCGTCGAGCCCGTTCAGCAGGCAATGCTTGCGGAACGGGTCGAGCTCGAAATGCACCTTCTCGCCGTCCGGGCGAGAGATCGTCTGGGTCTCCAGGTCGATCGTCATCACCGCGTTGGCGCCTTTCTTGGCATCTTCCATCAGCTCTTCGACGATCTCCTTGGGTAAGGCGATCGGCAGGATGCCGTTTTTGAAGCAATTATTGTAGAAGATGTCGGCAAAGCTCGGTGCGACGACGCAGCGGATGCCGAAATCGAGAAGCGCCCAGGGCGCGTGCTCGCGGCTCGACCCGCACCCGAAATTGTCCCCGCCGATAAGGATCTTGGCGTTGCGGTAGGGGGTCTGGTTCAGCACGAAGTCGGGGTTCTCCGAGCCGTCCGGGCGAAAGCGGATCTCTTGGAACAGCCATTGGGAAAGGCCGGTCCGCTTTATCGTTTTCAGATAGACCGCCGGGAAGATCTTGTCGGTGTCGAGGTTGATGATCGGCAATGGCGCTGCGACCCCGGTCAAGGTGGCGAACTTTTCCATCTGATCCTCTCAGGCGAGGTCGCGCACGTCGGCGAGGTGGCCGGTTACGGCGGCGGCGGCCGCCATCGCCGGACCCATCAGGTGGGTCTTGGCGTTCTTCCCCTGGCGGCCCTCAAAATTACGGTTCGAGGTCGAGGCGATCCGCTCGCCGTTCATTGCCTTGTCGGCGTTCATCGACATGCACATCGAGCAACCCGGCTCGCGCCACTCGAACCCGGCTTCGAGGAAGATCCGGTCGAGCCCCTCTTCTTCGGCCTGATGCTTGACGAGGCCCGAGCCGGGCACGACCAATGCCCGCACCCCAGCGGCCACCCGGCGGCCCCTGGCGATCGCCGCGGCGGCGCGCAGATCCTCGATGCGGCTGTTGGTGCATGAGCCGATAAACACGCGCTGCACCGGCAGATCGGTCAGCAGGGTGTTCGGCGACAACGCCATGTATTCGAGCGAGCGCTGCATCGCGGCGCGCTTCAAGGGGTCGTCGACCTGGGCCGGATCGGGAACCCGGCCGGTAATCGGTGAGACATCCTGCGGGCTGGTCCCCCAGGTGACGTGCGGCGCGATGTCGGCGGCGTCCAGATGTGCCTCTTTACTGTATCTGGCGCCCGGGTCTGAAGGCAGGCTGCGCCAATAGGCGACCGCCTGCTCCCACGCCGCACCCTTCGGGGCAAAGGGCCGGCCCCGCAGATAGGCGATGGTTGTTTCATCGGGTGCCACGAGGCCGGCGCGCGCGCCCGCCTCGATCGACATGTTGCAGACGGTCATGCGGCCCTCCATCGACATGTCGCGGAAGGTGCTCCCGGCATATTCGAAGACATGGCCGGTACCGCCGGCGGTGCCGATCTTGCCGATAATGGCAAGGACGACATCCTTGGGGCTCACCCCGGCGCCAAGCCTGCCATTGACCTCGATCAGCATATTCTTAGCCGGAGCCTGGATCAGCGTCTGAGTGGCGAGCACGTGCTCGACCTCCGAGGTGCCGATGCCGAAGGCGAGCGCGCCCATCGCACCGTGCGTCGCGGTGTGGCTGTCGCCGCAGACAATCGTCATACCGGGCTGGCTCAAGCCCTGCTCGGGTCCGATGATGTGGACGATGCCCTGGTTGATGCTGTCGACCGGGAAATAGGGAACGCCGAACTCCTTGACGTTGCGTTCCAGGGTGTCGACCTGCAACTTCGATTCTAGGTCATCGATGCCACGGCTGCGGTCGCTTGTCGGCACATTGTGGTCGGCCACGGCCATCGTCGCGTCGGGGCGGCGAACCTTGCGGCCGGCGAGCTTCAGCCCCTCGAAGGCCTGCGGGGTCGTGACCTCGTGGATCAGATGAAGATCGATATAGATCAGGCAGGTGTCGGTATTCCTGTCCTCATGTTCGATGACGTGGCTGTCCCAAATCTTGTCGAATAGGGTGCGCGGCGGGGCCATCGCCGTCACTCCGTTCGCTCGCTGCTCGACGTCGCCGGCGCCGGCTCGATTTCGGGCTGCACACTCGCGCGGGAGCCGCTTTCGGGCCGGGTACTCGCGCGGGCGCGCTCGGTGATCCGCGCCCGCTTACCGGTGCGACCGCGCAGATAATAGAGCTTGGCCCGCCGTACCACTCCGCGGCGAATGACTTCGATCGCCGTGATGCGCGGCGAATGGAGCGGAAAGATGCGCTCCACCCCCTCGCCGTAGGAGATCTTGCGCAAGGTGAAGTTCGAATTGATGCCGGCGTTCTTACGCGCGATGCAGACCCCTTCGAAGGCCTGGACTCGCTCGCGCTCGCCCTCGACCACTCTGAGGCTGACCCGCACTGTGTCGCCCGGTTGGAAGCTCGGTACGGGTCGATTGGCGGCGAGCCTTTCGACCTGCTCGGCCTCGATCTGCTGAAGAAGGTTCATCGGTCCACCTCTCGATCCCCTGCGCGGTAAGAAGCTTGAGCCGCGCGATATCGCTCCCATAAATCGGGGCGGCGTTCCCGGGTCAGGCGCTCCGCCTCGGCGCGGCGCCAGTCCCGGATCCGCCGATGGTCGCCCGAGACCAGCACCTCCGGCACCGCGCGCCCCTGCCACAATTGGGGCCGCGTATACTGGGGATACTCGAGCAGGCTCTCGGAAAAGCTCTCCTCGGCGAGCCCCTCGGCGCGGCCGACAACGCCGGGGAGCAACCGCACGCAAGCGTCGATCAGCGCGATAGCCGCGGGCTCCCCGCCCGACAGCACGAAGTCGCCGAGGCTCAGCTCCTCGATTGCGCGCGCCACCAGAACACGCTCGTCGAACCCCTCGAAGCGGCCGCAAATCAACCTCATCCCCGGTCCGCCGGCAAGCGAGCGCACCCGCTCTTGATCCAATCGGCGCCCGCGCGGCGACAGGAGCAGCACCGGGCCGACCCCATCCGAGCCGGTGAGCGCCGCGTCTAGCACGTCCGGGCGCATCACCATGCCCGGCCCGCCGCCGAACGGCGCATCGTCGACGGAACGGTGCTTATCGCGCGTGAAATCCCGGATGTCTACCGTTTCGAGCCGCCAGCGCCCGGCCTTGAGCGCCTTGCCGGCGAGCGAATAGGCGAGCGGGCCCGGCAGCATCTCCGGGAAGATCGTCAGCACCGTCGCCAGCCAAGTCATCCCTCGGTCTCGTCGAGCAATCCCGGCGGCGGGTCGAGCACCAGCCGTCCCGAAGCCAGTTCGATGCTTGGGACGACCGCTCGGGTAAACGGCACCATGAGCGCCGGCGCTCCGGGGCGCGCCAACTCGAGGGTGTCGCCGGCGCCGAAATCGTGGATGGCGCGCACCCGGCCGACCGGTGTTCCATCGCCCAGGACCGCCTCCAATCCGATCAGATCGGCGTGATAGTACTCCTCCGCTTCGGTCTGCGGCAGGGCCGAGCGCGGCAGATAAAGCCGCAGCCCGCGCAGCGCCTCCGCCTGGTTACGGTCCTCGACCCCTGACAGGCGCGCGATGACGACACCCTTTCCTGCGCCGACCACTCGCAACTCGAAGCGGCGGAGACCGGCCTCGTCGGTCAGCGGTCCGTAGCCTGCGACGTCCTCAGGCTGCTCGGTAAAGCTCTTGATCCGCACCGCGCCCTGCACGCCGTGCGGCGCGGTGACCACACCGAGGCAAACTCGCTTTGGTCCGTCCGTCACGGTTTTCGCATGAAATGTCGCAGCCGCCTCAGCTCCGGCCGCTTGCGGCGCCTGCGGCTTCTTCGGCGGCCTTCGCCCGTTCCTGGGCTCGCGTCTTCGGCTGCGACTTGACCGGGTTGTCCGGGATAACGGGTTTTTCGATGAGACCGGCATCGCCCAAGAAGCGAGCGACGCGGTCGGTCGGCAGAGCGCCGACCCCGAGCCAATGCTGGATCCGTTCCGGCTTCAGGGTCACCCGATCAGCATGCGAGCGGTCCAGCATCGGGTTGTAGGTCCCGAGCTTTTCGATGAAGCGGCCGTCGCGCGGGCTGCGCGAGTCGGCGACGACGATGCTGTAATAAGGGCGCTTCTTGGCACCGCCGCGCGCGAGGCGGATCTTCAATGACATACCGTTTCCCTCTGCTATCGAAGCCCGCCGGGGAGGAGCCCGGCGAGACCGTGGCGTGCCAGACCCTTGTGGCCGAGCTTCTTCATCTTCTTCGTGATGTCGGCCATGTCCTGGTATTGCTTGAGGAGGCGGTTGATCTCCGGCACCGAAGTGCCGGAGCCCGTCGCGATGCGGCGCCGGCGCGAGGCATTGAGCAGCTTAGGATTGCGCCGTTCGCCCTTCGTCATCGACGCGATGATCGCCTCCTGGCGCTTGATGATGCCTTCGTCGATATTGGCTTCGCCGAGCTGCTTCTTCAGCTTCCCGATCCCCGGCAGCATCGCCAGCATGCCGCCCATCCCGCCCATCCGCCGGATCTGGCGCAGCTGAGCGGCGAGATCATCGAGGTCGAATCTTCCCTTTTCGAGCTTGGCGGCGAGTTTTTCGGCCTCCTCCTGGTCGACCGTCTCGGCCGCCTTCTCGACCAGGCCGACGACATCGCCCATGCCGAGGATTCGCCCGGCAATCCGCTCGGCATGAAACTCCTCGAGCGCCTCGATCCGCTCGCCGACCCCGATCAGCACGATCGGCTTGCCGGTGATGGCGCGCATCGACAATGCCGCCCCTCCTCGCGCATCGCCGTCGACCCGGGTCAGCACGATTGCGGTGATGCCGGCGCGCTCGCCAAAGGCCTTGGCGACGTTGACCGCATCCTGCCCGGTCATCGCGTCGGCGACGAGCAGGGTCTCGTGCGGGATGGCGACCTCGCGCACGGCTGCGACTTCGAGCATCAGCTCTTCGTTGACATGGAGCCGCCCGGCGGTGTCGAGGATGACGACGTCGTAGCCTTCGGTGCGTCCGGTGTGCAATGCCCGCCGGGTGATCGCGACCGGTCTTTCACCCGGCACGATCGGCAAGCTAGCCGCGCCGATCTGGCGACCGAGCACGGCGAGCTGCTCCTGGGCGGCCGGCCGCTGCACGTCGAGCGAGACGAGAAGCACCTTTTTGCGCGCGCGCTGCTTGAGCCGGAGAGCGATCTTGGCGGCGGTGGTCGTCTTGCCCGAGCCCTGTAGCCCGACGAGCATGACCACCACCGGGGACGGGGCATTCAGATCGATCCCATCCGACCGCGTGCCCTCGGCACCGCCGCCCAGCACCTCAACAAGGTGGTCGTGAACGATCTTGACGACCATCTGCGTCGGCGTCACCGAGCGCAGCACCTCCTGGCCCAACGCCTTCTCGCGGACCGCGGCGACAAAGTCCCGAACCACCGGCAGTGCCACATCGGCCTCGAGCAGCGCGATGCGGATCTCACGCAAGGCGGCCCCGACATCGTCCTCGGTCAGCGCACCGTGGCGGCGCAGCCGGTCGAAGACCTCGCCGAGGCGATCGCTGAGACTGTCGAACATTCCGGTCCTCAAAACGCGCGGGTAACGACAAAAATCGCCAGTGCGCGAAACTCGCGGACTGGCGGTCCTCGGGTAACGACCCGACTGAAGGAAGCTAGTTCCAACGTCGCCCGCTGTCAATTGCAGGGAGCCGACGAGCTAGGATTCTTCCCTGCCGTTCCCGCGCGGCAGGGAAAAATCGCGATTTCGGTCAAAAATCTTTCGATAACGCTTCTAAATCAAATGCGTACGTGGTCCGGACGGAGCCCGGCAGGGAAA
>DASQCY010000668.1:0-13156 GCA_035634495.1 Allostellaceae bacterium | reverse complement strand
CAGGCGTAGCTTCCTTTCCAAGGGAGCCTCTACGGTCGGTTGCCAAATGTCTCGTGAGAGGAAGATCGTGGCGGCAGAACCGGCCAAACAAGCGAGCCCACAAGTGCCAAAGCTCAGTATCCAGGCGGCGAGCTGAGATGTCCCGCCGAATTGATCGAGCGTGACGCCGAAGAGAAGTGTTCCGAGAAACCCGCCGCCAAAGCCGACGCAGGAATACACCCCGATTGTTGCTCCTCTGTGCCGCAGGGCGGCGACGGCGAGGACACCCGAAGTAAGATTGGAGAAATTCCCCTGTACGATGAAGCCGACGACCACGGACAGGCATAAGACGGCGATGTAGGGCAGCACACCTGCTAAGCCGAACAGGCCGCCGGCCAGCGCCGACAGCAGGAAGACAAGGGTAGCAATCGAGCGCAGGCCATAGCGGATCGACAGCTCGTTGCCGAGAAGACCGGCGGGGACGCCGAGAAAACTGATCAGCGCGCCGACCGCCAGCATGATCCAGGCTTGCGCGGGAACACCGGCCTGATCCGCGGCACAGAACGCGAGAAAGACAACGATCCACTGCCGCAATCCAGCCGAACCCCAGATCACCGCGGCATACCCAAAGAGAAGGACGATGGCGTCGCGGTTCGCCAAAATCGGACGGAAGTCGAGCAGCGATTTTGGCTCCTTGCGGGATCCGGGATCCGCTCGCGGCAGCGCAGCCCACGCGATGAGGACAGCAGCGGTACTGAGGATACCGGCGAGAACGAAAGCGCTGCGCCAGCCCAACAGCGTTCCGACCCTGCCCAACAGGAACGACAACGACGCGCCGATGGTGAAGGAACTCGTATACCACGCCGCAATTCGCGCACGCCTTGTCCCCTCGACTCCATGAGTGAGCGCCTGCAAGCCGGGCATATACATGCCGGCGAGCGCGATGCCGGCGACGGCCCGGAATCCGAGCGCCTGCAGCAGACTGTCGCACAACGCGACGCCAAAACAGGACAGCGCGCTGAGCGTGCTCGAGGCGAGATAGATTCGTCGGGCGGGCTGGCGATCGGTCAAGCTCACCAGAGGGACAACGGCCAGCATATAACCCGCGGATACGATCCCGGCGAGCCAGCCGGCCTGTGTGTTGGTTAGAGACCAAGCCTCGATAAATTGCGGGAGGAGCGCCGGTACGGTTGAGTATCCCGCCAGGCCAAGGACTTCGGCACCGCATATGGCAGCAACGGTTGTTGCCGAAGGTCCAGCCCGGGCGGAACTAGCAGAACTCACCCCTTAAAATTTCCTCTGCGCTTATAGCCTGAACCTCTCTACCCCATCATAGGGGAGTCACTCGGCGCATAGCTCTTCTGGCTTCTATCTTAGCGCTGGATCTCCGGTTGTCCGCTGAATTGATCATATGCACGCACCGCATCGGCACAATAGACGGCTGCCGGCCCGCCTCCCATGTAAAACAGCGAGGGCGACGGTTTCGAGAATCTCCCGCTTCGTCGCCCCGTGCTGGTGCGCCATCTTCGTGTGGTAAGTGATGCAGCCCCCACAGTGGATAGCGATACCAATGGCGAGCGCCATTAGCTCTTTCGTCTTCGTATCGATGGTGTTCGATGCTGTGGCAGCGGCCGCCAGTGATACGAACGCCTTCATCGAGTCCGGTGAGCCCTGCCGGAGCGTCCCCGCTCCGTTGTCCCGGCGGGTGGCCAAACGGCACGAGCACGCGCCGGCGCCGTCATCGTTATCAGCCTCGGCAATCGCTAGCTTCTCGCTTGTCAGAGAAAATCAGCGGCGAGACTAGAGCCACCCTCCCGCGCGGCTGAGGCTCCCATACGCCCTTAATGCGTCTGGCCCAAATGCCGTTGGTCGAACTCACCTTTCGCCATCGCGAGGTGGTGCATCTGGTGGTGTGAACCGCTCACCAGCAAGCCAATGAAGCCAAGGCCGCGGATATGCTGGACCTCTTTGGGGTCGTTTGCGGTGACCGTGAGCAGTTCCCCATTCGGCAGCGTATCTGCCTTGGCGGCCCAGCCATTGAGGCCGTTCACGGTCTGAGCGTAAGCAGGGATCATGCGCTGAATGGCGACGAGCGCGCGGTCGGTGCCCGTGACGGCGATCTCCAAACCGCCCTCGATCGGTTTTTGGGCCGCGTCGGCCTTGAGGGTTACCTCGTTCATGTCGATCAGGTGCTGACGCAGCGCTTCGAGATCGACCTTCGACCAATCGGTCTTCGGGTCGGCCTCCAGGATACGCACGATTTCCTGGATCGCGCCGAAGGCGTCCTGACCCGGCATTGTTGGGGTCACGGTGCCGGCGTGCATACCGGAGTGCATGGGCATCGTGCCCTTTGGATGATGCTGCATCATTTCCTGCATCTGAGCCGGCTCCATCGGGTGCTGGCCAGATTGCATCATCTCCGGCATATGGCCAGGTCTCATTGGCTGCTGGGTAGGCAAATCCTGTGCGAAGGCGATACCGGTGGCGGCGACGGTCAGCGTGGCACCAACGGCAACGATTTGACGGATCGAAAGCATGGGATGACATCTCCGGAAAATTGATCGTGCCGCACCTTATCCGAGCCTCTTCGCCGCCTGCATGATCCGGATCATGGAACCTCAGGTTTCTTGAGTGCTATCGCTGATCCCTCGCGCGCGATGGACCCTTCGGCTTCGAGCGGGGCGAGGGTCCGATACAGCGCTTCGCGGGTTTATCCCGATCTCCGCCGCAATGTCCTGAAGCTGGCCCTCGATGGCGATACTGCGGCGGTCCAGGTCGGCGCGGAGTCGCAGGTATTGAAGGACGCGCTCCCGGGCCGAGCGGATGCTGCGCAACTCCATCCTTGCCCGAAGTTCCTGAAGCTGATGGGCGAGGCGGGCCATGAACGCTGGTGCGAGTACCGGGTCGGTTCGGAGCGCCTCCATCACCTTCGCCTTCGGGTAAACCCGAATTCGCGAGGGTTCGGCCGCGACTGCATCGCAGTGGTAGGTTGCTGCGAAAAGAGAGGCTTCCGCGAAGAACTCGCGTCGACACGCGGTATGGAGGATCACAAGATGATCGTCGACCGT
The DNA here is from genome assembly GCA_035634495.1 of Allostellaceae bacterium. Lineage (GTDB taxonomy): Bacteria > Pseudomonadota > Alphaproteobacteria > ATCC43930 > CGMCC-115725 > AP-15. Next base: position 10,109 of record DASQCY010000668.1, on the reverse strand, counting down.
GCGTCTGACTAGCCGAAGCCGACCGCTTTCGACCTTGTAGATCGCGGCAGCCCGATCGCCTTGTTCGAACAGGGCCTCGCCGGCACCAAGCTCGCGAATAACGCTCCCGGCCTCGAGGGACAGGGGCAAATCAGCGGGAGACATCAACCGGATTGGTCCGACACTGCTCGTCAAACCCCGATTCACTCACGCTTCAGACAATAGGCAATCGGCGACCCGAGCAGATACCATTCGATCAACGTCTCAGCCCGAAATGGCAACTTGAAGGTAAGCCGGCGCGTGACTTCGGGCGCGTCGGCGATCTTGCGAATGTTGGCCCGGGTCTGCTTGTAATTGGGGATGATCAGCTCGTTGACGCCTCTTGACGCGACGTTTTCCACCTACCGGTCGGATAGGCGAAGAGCATGAAGGTTTGCTTGCGCTTTGCCGTCGGCCGCGGCTGCGCCGTCGCCTGGGTCGAGCCGTTGTCGTTGTAAACCTCGACGAGATCGCCGGGGTTGAGTCGGAGCTCCTTCATTTCGTCTAGGTTCAGTTCGAGGAACGGCAGCGGCCAGCCCGCGTAGAGGCGCTTGGTGCCAAACGATTTTCCCATCCTTGAAATCGACGGCAGGCTCTTGGAAGCCGTTGGTCCCCATCGCCCGCAGGCGCTCGTAGGTTACGAAATTCTCGCCAGCAGTGCTTGTTGTAGCCGTCCATAAAGGCGTCTTCTTCGGTCGTCCAGTCGTAGCCCTTGAACTTGTCGGCAACGTCGTTTTAGCCAGCCTTACGCCACGACTTCTCCAGGCCTGGGCGGCGCCGCGCCGATCAAACAGTGGGGCTTCGCACTCCCGGGCGGGTCTATGTACCGCTCGGTAAGCCGCATTCGCCGTTCCCCATTCATCGAAGTCAGGTTCATCTCGCCCGAAGTCGCCGCGGGCAGAATGAGATGGGCGTCTCCGCCGATCTTTGTCGGGACGATATCCATATCGATGCTGAAGAGGCACCCTCGCGGATCGCGCCCATGATGGCATCGACCATCCGATCACGATCGCCGTAAGCGATGTCGTTCATCGCGTACTTCGCCAGATCGGTGCGTTTCTTGTAGACGCGGCGGAACTCCATCGCATTGAGCGTCGTCTTGAAGTGATCGCACGCCCAAATGTGATGGATGCCGCCCTTGCCGCCGACCAGCAGCTGATCGAGATAAGGAGCCGGCTTTCCGATAAACGCGCCGGAGTGAGCGGACGTAGCCCTCCTGGTGACCGCCCATGCGGACGCATCCTCCGCCGAGGTTGCCAGTCGTCACCGCGATGTTCACGAGGGCACCGTTGGTCTGGTAATTGTCGTTGCTCCAGATTAGGCCCTTCTCGTAGGCGAACATCGTCCGCCGCCTTCCGCCGCCCGCTTGGGTTCGGCGATCCAGTTCGTGGCCTTTCGGATGTCGTCGGGCCTCAGACCCGTAACGCGCGCGGCCTCGTCGACGGCAACCTTGTTCGCAGCAAGCATCTCATCAAAGCCACCCCTTCACCAAGGGTTATCCGCTCGGCAAAGCGTCGAGAAGGCGACGATGTCGCCGTCAGGCTCAGCGCCCCCTCGACATTCCGGCCGGGCTTGATGATCACGCCAGGAGAGTCCTTGTCCGGGTATTGGATCTGAACCGCGACGTCGACCTTCAGATCCTTGACGTTGGCCAGTCTGGTGCTCGGATAGGTGATACGCGCCAGGGCCGGCGTGGCGTCGGCCGGTCGCGGGATCATACCGCCGGCGACACCGCCACCCAGCTGCAGAATCGGCCTGGGCGCCGGTTTCAAGAGGTTGGCCGTCGAAAAGTCGCGGGTATGTTTCTTGACGTGGTACCGAAGCATCGTCATATCGCTCACGTGAATGATTGAATGTGCTGCATGTCGAGTGTTATGCCGGCCCATGAGCCGGCAATACGGCTTACGGTCTTTGTCGTGATCCTGATCGTTATGGCGGTCTGGGAAGCGATGGCGCCAGGGCGGCTCCGTCTCGTGTCGCGCTGGGTGCGCTGGCCTGGCAATCTCGGCATCGTCGCGCTCAACACTGTGGTGCTGCGCGCGGCATTTCCGGTCGCCTCCGTCGGCTTCGCGGCAGCGGGAGAGGAGCACGGCTGGGGCCTGCTGAACAACGTCACCTTGCCCGGTTGGGCGGGGGTTATCATCGCGGTCCTGCTGCTCGACCTTGCGGTGTACTTGCAGCATGTGATGTTCCACGCGGTCCCGGCGCTCTGGCGTCTGCACCGCATGCACCACACCGATCTCGACTTTGACGTAACCACGGGTGCGCGCTTCCATCCGCTCGAAATTCTGCTGTCGATGGGGCTTAAGCTCGCGGTTATTGCCGCCCTCGGGGCGCCCGCCTTCGGCGTGCTTCTTTTCGAGGTGATCCTCAGCACGACCTCGATGTTCAACCACGGCAACGTGTCCTTGCCGGAGCGCCTCGATTGCGTGCTGCGCTGGATCGTGGTCACGCCGGACATGCACCGCGTCCACCACTCCGCGATCCCGAATGAGACCAACAGTAATTTCGGCTTCAACCTGCCCTGGTGGGACCGCCTGCTCGGCACCTACTGTCCTCAGCCGGCGGCGGGGCACCAGGGGATGACGATCGGCCTCGATACTTTTCGCGATCCGGCAGAGCTCCGGCTCGACCGGATGCTGCTCCAGCCTCTCTTTGGCACGGCGGGCCCATATCCGATCAATCGGCGGGATTTCGTGCAATGATCTGGCCACGCCTCTTACCGCGCCTCGACCTGGCGCTTCTGCTCGCGATGGCGACCGCCTGGGCGATCAGTCACCGGCAAGGGCTCGACGTCGCCGCCATCGAGGCGGCAGTTGGCGACATGGGCGCCTGGGCGCCACTCGCCTATATCAGCCTGTTCGCGCTGGCGGCCGTCCTTTTCGTGCCCGGATCGATCCTCAGCCTTGCCGGCGGCGGATTGTTCGGTCCGGTATGGGGGAAGGCCTATGCTCTTCTCGGCGCCACCGTCGGTGCGACGCTGGTGTTCCTGGCTGCGCGCTACCTCGCATCGGATTGGGTTGTGGCAACAGCCGGCGGCCGGCTGAAGCAGCTCGCCGAGGGCGTCGAGGCGGAGGGCTGGCGCTTCATTGCCTTTGTCCGCCTGGTAGCGCTCTTCCCTTTCAATCTGGTCAACTATGCGCTCGGCCTCACGCGCGTCAGGCTGCTCGATTATTCGCTTGCTTCGCTGGTCTCCATGGCACCCGGCGCGATCGCCTACACCTACCTCGGCTGTGCCGGCCGCGAAGCGGTCGCGGGCGGGGAGGCCCTGGTGCAGAAGGGCCTGATGGCGCTTGGCCTGGTCGCACTCCTAGCATTTTTTCCGCGGGTGGTTCGGCGGTTGCGTTCCTATTCTTTCACCTGGCTCGACGCCGCACAGTTGCCCGAGCGGATCGGCAACGGCGCCGCGCTCATGATCATCGACGTGCGCGGGCCCGACGAGTTCAACGGCGAACTCGGTCATCTCGGGGGGGCGAAAACATCCCGATCGCCGAGCTTCCTCGGCGCATCGGCGACCTCGATCAATTCAAGAAGCAAGAGGTGGTGCTCGGCTGCCGAACGAAGACGCGCTCGGCAAGGGCGGCGGTCACGCTCAAGCAGGCGGGTTTCCGCAACGTCGCCGTGCTGCGTGGCGGAATGGCGGAATGGAGCCGCCAGCGGCTCCCGGTCGAGAAAGAAACGGGTTTCGCCCTCCAAAGGGTGTCTTGACCTTAATGGTAGGCGCTCGTTCAAACGTTCAGCTAATGCACCAATGAGGCTGTATGTCAGGTAGAGGTCCAAAACAGACCGTATTCGCCGCTCTCGCCGAGATCGCAAAGGCGCTCGGCCACGCGCATCGACTGGAGCTTCTCGAGCAGCTGGGGCAGGGGAAGCGCAGCGTCGAGGAGCTCGCCGCGCGTTCCAACCTGACCTTTGCCAATACCTCCCGCCACCTGCAGATCTTGCGCCGTTTCCGCCTCGTCGACGCGAGGCGGAACGGCAAGCATGCGCTCTACACCCTCGCGGCGGAAGACGCCGTAATCCACCTGCTCCAGGCGCTCGGCCGCGTCGGGGAGCGCAACGTTGCGGAAATAGAACGGGTGATGGCGGCGTATTTCCGCGCCCGAGACGAGCTAGAGCCGGTGTCACGGGAGGATCTCGTTACGCGCCTGCGCGATGGCCTCGTGACCGTGCTCGATGTTCGGCCGGAGGACGAGTTCACCCTCGGCCATCTGCCTGGCGCGCTCAATGTCCCCCTCGGGCAGCTCGAACGGCGCCTGGCTGAATTGCCTCGGGACCGGGAAGTCATTGCCTACTGCCGCGGGCCATATTGCGTGCTTTCGTTTGAGGCGGTCGCGGCATTGCGCGCCAAGGGATATCGGGTGCGCCGGCTCGAAGACGGCTTTCCAGAGTGGAAAGCGGCGGGACTACCGGTCGAGACACAGAGCGCAATCGCCCAGTAGCAGAATTGGGAGTTTCGCCGGGCTAACCTGTTCTTCGCCCTCGTGTTCAACGCGCTCGCGATAGTGGTCGCTGCCGGCGCCCTCTATCCGGCATTCGGTCTGCGGCTCAACCCGATGATCGCAAGCGCGGCGATCAGCCTGAGCTCCGTCAGAGCTGCGATCGGTCACCTTTTTTGGTAGTGTCTCTCTCGGTGGTACTGACTCAGTTTGGTGGTGTCTCGGCGGCCAGCCTACGGACGATCGCCGCGCGCACGAATTCGCTAACCCAGCCCATCACCAACCCAAGCCCCGGGTTGATGATCAGAGTTACAAGAGCGGTAGCCCCGATCACTGGCCAGCAGGAGGGCCGAGCATCAAACAGCCGCCGGGAAACCGCCAGATCGGTTCCGCCATGATCAGCAACGCTCCTACGGCGCCGATCGGAATTATTGCGAACAGGGACGCGGCATCGTCGGCGAACCCGACCGCTAGCACGAGCAGTACGGAGCCAAAGAGGATCGGCGCCAGCCCGGTCCGCGCACCGAAACGGTATTGAGCTTGCAGACCGCCTGCCCCGTGGCACATCGGCATAGCCCCGAACGGGCTCAGCAGCACATTCGCCAGCCCGGAGGAGAGTGCGCGGTTTCGTTCGCTCGAAATCGGGGTGGCGTTAGGAAAGAATTCGCGGGCCAAACTAGCCGTAACGACGACGGCGTTCGTCAGGGTGAGCGATAGCTGCGGCAGAACCGCAATTTCAAAACTGTGCAATACTTCCGGCCATCTCGGAATGACGAGCTGCGGCACGCTCCATCCCAGGGAAATCTCGTGCGGCAAGGCCGCGCTGTTGCTGAGCCACCCCGCGACCGCAGCCGCTCCGAGCGTGATTGGTGCTGCCGGACAATATGGGACGCGCATCAGCAGGACGAGAAGGACAAGGGAGCCGAAGCCGATCCTCGGGGTTTCGAGGATCAGCCTGATCCCGAGGACGCCCATCAATAGACCAAGCCCGAGCTGCAGCCCGGTGCTGACAGATTGCGGGATCAGCCGAGCGAAACGCCCGATCGCTCCGGTTGCGCCGAGCACCAGAAGAACAACGCCGAGCATCATCCCGACGGCGGCCACTTCGCCCGGCCGCAAACCATCCGTCAGAATGACCGCCGATACCGCCTTCATCGGCTGGACCGGCATTGGCAACCCATAGAATAGTCCGGTTCCGATCAGGAATGCAGCAAAGCCGAACAGCACGCCGGCCGGCGCCAAGCCGGCTACAGTGATCGCCCCGATTACCTGCGGGATAAAGGTGCCGAGATCGCCGCACGCTCCGCTAAATTCTCGCAACACGAGCCGGGCGCGAGTAGTGCTGCTCGATCGACTCATCGCGGCGCAGATTAGCCGCGCACCGGATCAAGAAGCGATACCCTCGGGTTTGCGGGCTTCGATCGTCGCCGAGGCTACGAAGTCTTCGATGCCGCGGCCAGGCGCCCAGGTCGCGACGAGCTCGCGGCTGCCCGGCTTGACGGTGATGCGGATATCAACGAAGCCCGCCGCCGCGAGCCAATCTTCGATCTGGCGGACTGTCGCAGCCCCCGCTATGCAGCCGCAGAGCAGCGCCGGATCCGCGGAGAGATCGGGCGGCAGCGGTGCGGTGTTGACGACATCGGCGATGGCGAGGCGTGCGCCCAGTCTGAGCACCCGAAAGGCCTCGCGATAGACCTGCTCTTTGTCGGGCACGAGGTTGATGACGCAATTGGAGATCACCACGTCGGCCGTATTGTCGCCGATCGGCAGATGTTCGATCTCGCCGAGACGGAACTCGACATTCGCGGCGCCGACCTGCTCGCCATTCGCGCGTGCCTTGGTCAGCATCTCATGCGTCATGTCGACGCCGATCACCCGCCCGGCGGGGCCGACTTGCCGGGCTGCCAGGAAGCAATCGATCCCCGCACCGCTGCCGAGATCGACGACGACCTCGCCCGGGCGCATCGCCGCGAAGGCCTGCGGGTTTCCGCAGCCCAGCCCGAGATCGGCGCCCTCCGGCAATGAGGCCAGCTCCGCCTCCGAATAGCCCATGCTGCAGGACGTTTCCTGCGCGGCGTCGGCGGCGCCGCAACAGCCCGCGCCGCCGGCAGCGATACCGCCGTACCGGTTGCGCACCATCTCCCTGACCTCGGTCGCGTTGATAATCGCTCCTTCCGGCAGACGTCTACACCGGTTCGATATTTCGCAAAATATGGTCCTTGACAAGCTCCGGTCGAGTCAATAGATTCGATTATCGTCGAAACATGAAACTTCTGTGACAACCCGATGGATCAGAAACGCGCGATCGCTGCCCTCGGTGCCCTTGCCCAGGAAACCCGGCTCAAGCTGTTCCGGTTGCTGGTGACTTGCGGCCCCGAGGGGCTTCCCGCCGGCGTCATCGCCGAGAAGCTCGGTGTGATGCCCTCATCCTTGTCCTTTCACCTCCAACAGCTTGTCCATGCCGGTCTGATCACGCAGCGGCGCTTGAGCCGGCAGCTGATCTATTCCGCCGAGTACGGCACGATGAACGAGCTGATGGCCTACCTGACCGAGAATTGCTGCGGCCGTGGCGCCATATGCCCGCCGGTCTGCAACCCCACCGACACCTTTACCAAAGGAGAGAGTGATGAAGCGCCTGCACGTTCACGTGTCGGTTGACGATCTGGCTCAATCGATCCGGTTCTACTCGACCTTGTTCGCAGCCGAGCCGACCGTTCTCAAAGACGATTATGCGAAATGGATGCTCAACGATCCCCGGGTCAACTTTGCTATCAGCAAACGTGAAGGCGGGATTGCCGGTATCTCGCATCTCGGTATCCAGGCCGAGGATGAGGGCGAGCTCGCCGAGGTTTATGAGCGGCTGAGCCGAGCCGAGCGGCCGATCGTCGAAGCGAAGGGCGCCACTTGCTGCTACGCCCAGTCGGATAAGCAGTGGATCGCCGACCCGCAAGGCGTGCCGTGGGAGACCTTTTTCACCTACGGCGAGGCCACGGTCTATGGCGAGAGATCGCTCGCGAAGCTCCGGGAAGCGACCGAACGTGCGGTGTGCTGCGAACCGTCATTCGCCGAACCCGCGCCCGAGGGGGCTTCCGCAGAGGCCTGCTGCGCTCCGACCTGCTGTGCGGCCTAGGGGTTCTGTGTGCCCGCGAAAACCTACAATGTTCTCTTTCTCTGCACGGGTAACTCGGCGCGAAGCATCATGGCCGAGGCGCTGCTCGAACATTGGGGGAGAGGGAGGTTCAAGGCATACAGCGCCGGCAGCTTTCCGAAGGGCGCCGTTCACCTCTTGGCGCTAGACCTTCTCGAAAAGGCCCATCTCGACACGCGCAACCTGCGCAGCAAAAGCTGGGATGAATTCGCCAAACCCGCGGCGCCGGCAATGGATTTTGTCTTCACTGTTTGCGACCGCGCCGCCAGCGAGGTCTGCCCCGCCTGGCCCGGCAACCCGGTGACCGCCCATTGGGGCGTGCCCGACCCGGCTGCTGTCGAGGGCTCGGAAGCCGACAAAAACCGGGCCTTTCGCTATGCCTTTCAGGCGCTCGAAACCCGGATCAAGCTCTTTACCAGCTTGCGGCTCGAAGCGCTCGATCGCCTGTCGTTAAAACGAAAAGTCGACGAGATCGGCCACCTTCGCATAGTTACCTCCGAGGAACCGGCGTCGTGACGTCGATAGCAACGGCGGTCCGGCGGCATGCGCGGAGCCGCCCGCTCGTCCATGAGGCTTTCATCGAGCTGGTCGCGACCGCGTTTCTCCTCATCGCCGTCGTCGGCTCGGGGATTATGGCCGAGAAGCTGTGCGGCGGAAATGTTGGCCTTGCGTTGCTCGCGAACGCGATCGCCACGGGTGGTGCGCTGGTGGCGCTAATCCTCGCCTTCGGGCCGCAATCCGGCGCCCATATGAACCCGGTTGTCACGCTCGCCGCGGCGGCGACCGAGGGCTTACGCTGGCACGCAGCCCCGGCCTATATTGCCGCTCAGATCGTGGGCGCCATCCTTGGCGTATGGCTGGCGCATATCATGTTCGATCTGCCGATCTGGCAGCTCTCGCAGCATGCCCGCACCGGGCTTCCTCAGTGGGTCGCGGAGGTAATAGCGACATTCGGCCTGCTGACGGTAATCTGGGGTTGCCGCGCGCACCACCAGCCGGTAACGGCTTTTGCGGTCGGGGCATACATCACCGGGGCCTACTGGTTCACCGCCTCGACGTCGTTCGCCAACCCGGCGGTGACGATAGCGCGTTCGCTCAGCGATACGTTTACCGGCATCCGCCCGAGTGATGCGCCGGGCTTTATTCTCGCACAGCTTCTTGCCTTGGCACTCGCGCTGCCGCTATTGCGTCGTCAGGGGTCGAGCGATTGACGCAGCCTCTCAAAGCCCTGCGTACGCGTGCGGCGAACTTAGAGGACGCCGTCGCGATCGCCGAAATCTATAATCAGGGCATCGCCGATCGGGTGGCCACTTTCGAGACCGAGCCGCGGACGCCGGCGCAAATCGCCGAGTGGTTCAAGGCGGGGCACCTCATCATGATCGCTGAAGCCGACGGGACCGGAGCCGTCGCCTTCGCCGCAGCGTTCCCCTATAGCAGCCGGCCCTGCTATGCCGGCATCGGCGAGTTCTCGGTATACGTCGCGCGGGCACATCGCGGGCATCGAGCCGGCCGGGCGGTGCTCTCCGCCCTGGTCGAGGCCGCCACCGGCAGGGGTTTCCACAAGCTCGTAAGCCGAGTATTTCCGGAAAACGCAGCAAGCCGGGTGCTCCTGAATAGGCTCGGGTTTGAGGAGATCGGGACACATCGCAGGCACGGCCAATTGGATGGGGTCTGGCGCGATTGCGTGATTGTCGAGCGTCTACTCGAGCACGGCACCGCGCCGGACTTGTGAGCGAAGATTGCCGGCGCTGGTTCATCACGAGTTGGACGGGTAGCGCTGGTCGGAGAGGCGTTTTGCCTTGAGTGGCTCACGGTCGCTTGGATGACAGCCGGGCGCACCACCAACCGGCATCTGCATCGCCATCTTGTCATCAAGATCAAAGCGTATGCTATCTATCGTTACAGGGAGGAACCTACCGGAAGGGAGTGCCCCATCCCTCTCCCTGCTCGCTCCCTCAGAGCCGCAATTCGGCTCCCTGCTCGCCTCCCTGCTCGATGCGCAGGGCGCTCTCATAACCTATTGATTGGATGAGAGCATTACCGTTGAGACCAATCATTCTCGAATTTTTTCGCGGATTCTCCCTGACCTCAGGGAGAAGCAGCATCTCCTTTGGCTCGCGCTCATCCTGTGAATCGTGGCGGCGGAAGGAGTGAGGTTGCGCTGATCGATCGGCGCTCTTTTCTCACATATGCCGGACTGGTTCCGTTGATCGGTGCGGTGCCGCGCCTCGCGTTGGCCGCCGACGACAGCACCGCGGAAAAGCCGGACTTCACGTTGCGCATCGGCACAGGACTGGTCGAGCTGTCGCCGGACCATATCGTCTCGACCACCCTCTATAACGGCCAGTTCCCCGGGCCGCTGCTGCGGTTCACGGAAGGGCAGCGGGTCGTCGTCGATATCCACAACGACACCGACACGCCTGAGCTGGTGCACTGGCACGGGCAGATGATCCCCAGCGATGTCGACGGCGCCTCCGAGGAAGGCTCGCCGTTCGTGCCGGCGC
>DASQCY010000667.1:0-3460 GCA_035634495.1 Allostellaceae bacterium | reverse complement strand
AGCGCGCTGGTGGGCTCGTCGGCAATGATCACCTTGGGGCGCAAGGAGATCGCGATGGCAATGCAGGCGCGCTGCTTCATTCCGCCGGAGAGCTCGTGCGGATACATTCGTGCGACAACTTCAGATAGGCCGACCTCGGCCAGCAGCGTCGCAACGCGGCGCTCTTCTTCGCCGCGGCCTAGGTGCAGCCCGTGATCGGCGAAGGCATCCGTGATCTGCCGCCCGATGCGTAATACCGGATTGAGCGAGTTCATCGAGCCTTGTGGCACCAGCGCGATGCCGGCGAGCCGCAATGCTCTGATACCTTCCTCGTCGAGGTCAGCCAGCCGCCGGCCGGCGAGCCATACCTCGCCCGCCGAAATCCGGCCGGGCGGCTTGATCATGCGCAGGATCGCAAGCGCCAGGGTCGATTTACCCGAGCCGGACTCGCCCGCCAGCCCGAACCGCTCGCCGGGCGCCAGGGCGAAGCTGACGTTGTCGACCGCCTGCACCACGCCTTGTGGGTGGTCGAAGCCGACGCGTAGGCTCTTAACCTGTAGGATCGGCTCGCTCACGTGCTCCTCCGACGGCTTGGGAGGCATGTTGGAAGAATCCCTCTTGCTTGGCGGCCATTGGGCGTATATACGCTGACGTATACACGTCCACGGATATACGTCCCCGTATAGACTGCCCAAATGGCCACACTAGCTCATCCCTCCAATCCGCTCGCGCTCGCGGTGCTGGCGCTGTTGTTCGAGCGGCCGATGCATCCCTACGAGATGGCCGCGACCCTGAAGCAGCGCCACAAGGGCGAAAGCATCAAAATTCGCTACGGCTCGCTCTATACCGTAATCGAGCTTCTGGTGAAGCGGGGCTTTATCACGACCAAGGAGACTTCCCGCGAGGGCAAGCGACCCGAGCGGACAGTTTTTGCGCTCACTCCCACCGGTTACGATGAACTGCGCGCCTGGATGCAAGACCTCCTGCGCGAACCGGTGAACGATTATCCGCAGTTCGCGGCGGGGCTCAGCCTACTGCCGGTGCTGGCTCCGGAGGAAGTGGTAGCCTTGCTCCGGCACCGGGCGCTTCGTTTATCTGCCGAGGCGACGCGGATCGAAACGCAAATTGCCGAGCTCACACAACAGGAGGTTCCCGTTCCGCCCGAGGAGTTACCCCCACAGCTCGTCGGACAGAAATTTCCGCCGCTGTTCGTCGTCGAAACCGAATATGCGCTGACCCTGATCAAGGCCGAGCTTGCCTTCGTCAACGAGCTCGTTCGCCGCATCGCCGAAGAAGGCTGGGGCCCGGTCGACTTGTGGCGCGACCTGCAGGCTGTCTGCGCACACCAGCACGAAATAAACGGCGTCGCGCGGGAGGGCGCCATGTAAGCCGATCGCGAGCATCGGATGCCCCGGCGATGCTGGAACATCACCGGGGCCCGAACCCGAAAACCGAACGCGCGGAGCGCGCTGGCTTCAGGCACGCAGCCACAAATTAGCAGCGAAGGCTCCGCGAGAACAGCGCGCTCGATTCGCAAGCAATGAGCGCCAACACCTGTTGTAAAAGGAGCTTCAAATGTCCCTACCATTTCATGTCCTGATCATCGGTGGCGGCATCGGCGGCCTCACGCTCGCGCAGGGTCTGAGGCGAGCCAGAATCAGCGCCGCGGTTTACGAGCGTGATCGCACCCTAACCAACCGCCTGCAGGGCTACCGCGTGCACATCAGCCCAACCGGCGGCCTTGCCTTGCATGAGTGCCTACCGCCGCACCTGTTCGCGGTCTTCGACCGCACATGCGGGGCACCCACCATGGCAGTGCGTTTTTTCACCGAGCAGATGCGCTTGCTGCTCGCGTTCGACGGGGATCTCATCGCCAGTACCGATCCGGTTGCACGCCACCGTTCGGCGAGTCGCATCACATTGCGCCAGGTACTGCTGACCGAGCTCGATAATGTGCATTTCGGCAAGACGTTCCAGCGCTACAAACAAGAGGGCGGACGCATCACCGTTTATTTCGAGGACGGCACCAGTGCGGAGGGCGATGTTCTGGTCGCCGCCGACGGCGGCGGCTCGCGGGTGCGCCGGCAGTTTCTACCCGATGCGCAGCGTGTCGAGACCGGCGTGGTCGGCATCGCGGGCAAAATTTTCCTCGACACCGCGCGGGACCGGATCGCAGGGCCGCTGCTCGACGGCATCAGCCTCGTCGCGTCACGCGGGGGCCTCGGGCTGTTTGTCGCAATCCAGGAGATAGCCGGCGGCCCAGTCGGCAGCATCGGCGGCAATGAGCCTGTCCTCGCCGGGACGGGGAACCTGTACGAGAACGCGCGCAGCTATCTGATGTGGGCACTCAGTGCCAAGCGGGAGAAATTCGGCCTCGCCGACGTCGAGCAGGCGGACAGCGCTGCGCTGGTGGCGACCGCCACACGCACCATGGCCGGCTGGTCACGCGCTTTTCGCGAGTTGGTCGGGATCGCAGATCCGACCACGATCTCGTGCCTGCCGATCCGCACCTCGGTTCCGCATGCGCCCTGGCGGACGAGCCGAATTACCCTCCTCGGCGACGCCATCCATTCGATGACACCTTATCGGGGCATCGGCGCGAACGTGGCGATCAAGGACGCTGCGCGCCTCACACGTGCGCTGGTCTCGGCGCATTGCGGCAAGCGCGATCTCGTCGAAGCAATCAACGACTACGAAACCGGCATGCTGGACTACGGCTTTCGTGCCGTGCGTAATTCGCTCAAGGCAATGCACCAGACGGTCACCGACAGCCTTCCGGGGCTGATGCTCTCGCGACTGACGATGCGGGCGATCAGCGCATTGCCGCCAGTCAAACGCATCGTGGCGAGGCGATTGGGGGAAGAGTGAGTATCTAGGCCGTCGGTTGCGGCTGCTTTGGTGGCGCCAGCGCGTCGTCGATCTGCTTGGCGCGCAGTGCAGCCGGTCGAGCGCTGAGCCGCTGCCAATATCGCTCGAAAGCAGGACGCTGCTCGATCATGCCGAATTGCATGCCAAAGCCAATACCCGATCCGACATAGACATCCGCGGCGGTGAAGCTGTCGCCGACCACATACTCGGCTCGAGACACCGCCCCCTCGAGCACGTTGATGACATGTTCGAAGCGTCCATAACCCATCATGCGTTCGCGCTCCTGCGGAACCACAAAGCCCATCGCCTTGTTGGTCCACGCCGCCTCGAGCGGCCCGGCGACAAAGAACAGCCAACGATAGTAGGGACCGCGCAACCGATCGCCTGGCGGCGGCGCAAGGCGAGCCTCAGGAAATGCGTCGGCGAGATAGGCACAGATGGCGGCAGCCTCAGTGACCACGGTATCGCCATGTCGGATCGCCGGCACCTTGCCCATCGGGTTGATCGCGAGATAGGCTGGCGCCTTCATCGTCGTGTCGTAGTCGAGCAATTCGGTGCGGTAGGGCTGCCCGATTTCCTCAAGCATCCAGCGGACTATGCGGCCACGCGACAT
>DASQCY010000666.1:0-1965 GCA_035634495.1 Allostellaceae bacterium | reverse complement strand
CCGGCCATCGACGGTGATCTCGAAAACACCGGCAACCCCTTTGATCAGCTCGACCTCCTCCGCACCTCGTTCCATAAGCCGTGCCCTCGCACGGAGGGCTCTTGGTTCATAGTTTCAGGGCACGCAGTATTCGATTTTGACCTTCATCGTCGCCACCTCTAAGGCGAAACCAACCGCCGCAGCTTATCACGCCGGGCCAGCCGACGCCATTATTCCGACCGGCGCGCCTACCCCGGCGTCAGCTTCCAAGTTATATGTTTTCTTGATGGTTAAGCCCGGTTTCACTCACGACCAGATCGACGCGGTTCTGCTGAGCCTGCTCCTCGCCGTTTTGGGCAATGCTCGGCAGCTTCCCGAATGAGCACGATGCTCGAGGTCGATATCGAGCACCGGCTCGGCGCTTTCGAGCTCGACATTCATTTTCGCAGCGGGCGCGGTCTCACCGCGCTGTTTGGCCGCTCGGGAGCGGGCAAGACCTCGGTTGTCAATGCGATCGCAGGGCTGGTCCGCCCGGAAACGGGACGCATCGTCGTCGACGGGGCGGTGCTTCTCGACACCGAGCGCGGCATCAGGGCACCCGCCCATCGTCGCCGTGTGGGCTATGTTTTTCAGGAAGCCCGCCTGTTTCCCCATCTCACAGTCCGCCAAAACCTGCTGTTCGGCCGCTGGTTTGCTCCCGGTTTTGCGCCAGCAGCCCAGCTTGATGATGTCGTCGATCTGCTCGGAATCGGCGCCTTGCTCGACCGCCGACCAGGTAGGTTGTCGGGCGGCGAAAAGCAGCGGGTCGCGATCGGCCGTGCGTTGTTGGCCAGACCGCGGCTGCTCCTGATGGACGAGCCGCTGGCTTCGCTCGATGCCCGGCGCAAGGACGAGATCCTCCCCTATATCGAGCGGCTGCGCGACCAGGCGGGTGTGCCGATCGTCTATGTCAGCCATGCGATCGCCGAGGTGACCCGGCTGGCCAGCACGATCGTGCTGATCTCGGACGGCCGGGTGCGGGCGGTCGGACCGTTGCAGGAGGTCATGGGGCGCGCCGAACTCTATCCGATGGCGGGCCGCTTCGAAGCGGGCGCCGTTCTTGCTGTGCGCGTCGCCGCGCACGACGCTGGTTGGGGACTTACCGAACTCACAGGCGTCTTTGGTAAGCTGACTGTGCCGCGGTTGCACGCGCCTGTCGGCTCTGCCCTGCGCGTGAGAATCCGTGCCCGCGATGTAATCCTTGCGGCAACCCCTCCGACCGGGATCAGCGCTTTGAACGTTCTGGCGGGCCGGGTTGAGGCGGTCGTCCCGATCGAGGACGCTGCACTCGAGGTCCAGCTCCGCCTCGGGGGCGAGCGGTTGCTGGCGCGAGTGACCCGACGCTCGGGCGCAACGCTCGGCCTCGTGCCGGGACGCGAGGTCTTCGCCGTGATCAAGACCGTTGCGATCGACCGCCGCAGCCTCGGCCATCAGGGCGCGGCGGTCGATCTGGACGACCAGGTTGAGGTCTATGACGGTTGAAGTGCCAGATCCATGTCGATCCTGGGAGTGGCGAGGGCGCTAGAACCCGGCGTCCTGCTCCATCATCTCCAGGACTTGTGCTGCAGCGCCCGTCGCTTGATCCCCGTCACCGCGCACGCGGCGTAGCGTCTCGGCCACATGCTGCTGCAGCGCATATGCCTCGTCTCGATCTCCTTGCTGCCACAGGATCGCGGCCAGGTTGCCCATCGCCGTGAGGCTGTCGGCATGCTGCTCGCCGAACTCGCGACAACTGGTTGCGACGACCTTTTCGAGAAGTTCGCGTGCCGCCTCGAAGTCACCCTGAGCCGAAACGGTCCCGGCCAGGTTGTTGATCGCCCGAAGCGTCTCGAGGCCGGTGTCGCCGTGGAGTTCACGCATTCCGCTGAGGACACACTCCTGAAGTCGGCGTGCCTCGGCCAGATCGCCCTGCGCGGCCATCGTGACGGCCAGCTTGCCGATCGCCTT
>DASQCY010000665.1:0-3154 GCA_035634495.1 Allostellaceae bacterium | reverse complement strand
GCAAGCGAATCATTTACTTCACATGACCGGCGTATGCCGGAGCAAGGATTTCATCGATGCGCCGACGGCGGCGGGAACATAGCTTGCTACTAAAAGCATCTAAGATACTCCTGAGCCTGGGCGCAAGCGTCAACCTCACACTCAGCCACCGGAGGTGAGCGTTACGGTCATTTCTGAGGCGAGGGGCGGCGGGATCCGCCGCCCCGGCCGCGAGAAACGCTGATGCTACGAGCCCCCGTCGCGAGATCGGTGTCGGCATATCACCTCAGGTCGAACCGGGAGTCAGCGCCGATGAATGAGGAACACGACATCTTCGGCGATGGGGTGAATGTCGCGGCGCGGCTGGAGGGGCTCGCCGAGACCGGTGGGATTTGTGTAAGCCGGGTTGTTCGCGATCAGGTACGCACAGGCTCGGCATCAGTTTCGAGGATCTCGGCGAGAAGCAAGTCAAGAACATCGCCCGCCCAGTGCGTGCCTACCGGGCACTCGATCTCGGCGCTTCAGCGGCAAAGGGTATCTCATCAGGTAAGCTGTCACCGGACCAGGGAAGACGGAGCGGTTCGGACCGCCCCCGATCCGCCGAGACGAATGACTTAGCTGCGCGTATCCGCCGCTTCGCGCATGATCGCCTTGAAGCCTACGGTCGGCTGCGTATCGGGATCGGTTTTGCGCCTGGCCTCGGTGACGCCGAGCGCTTCGAACGCCCGAAGGAAGTAGGTGTTTTCCTCGGCCGACACCATGTCGATGAAGCGACCAAAGCGCAGCCTGGGTTGCCGCCTGGCTTCTGCTCCGCTTAGGCCTTGCCAGGCAAGGGGAGGATGCAAGAAATGGCCGGATTATCGGGCCGTCGAGCAGTTTCGTCCGACTCTCCGCTGGAGGGAACAGGATTCGAACCATCGGTTCCGCGAGAGGCGGCCAGCATCCTCCTGATATCGGTTCTCGTTCGCGCCGACTTTTCCGCGTCGTCGCACAGCCCAGCCCTTGCTCCCTCGAGTTCTGCAGTCGTCTCCGCAACATAGACCGCCAAACCCGACCGCTGCGGCAGAGGCGTGTCGTGGTGCCTCGGGTCCTCCCGACCCATCGATTCCAGGAGGTCGGCAACGGTTTTGCTAAGCCGGTTCAGGGCTTTGTAATAGGCCTTGCGGCTGTCCGAATCGACCGCAGGGCGCAGCGGCTGACCGTGCTCTGATAAACTTTGAAAGTCCTCAGGCCCCGCAGCTCCGGCGGTAAAAGGCCGCGGTCGACCGTCGACATAGGTAGCCATTGATCTGTCGGCGTTTTTGGCGAACTCCCGCAGTTCTTCTCAGGTCGGCGGTGCAGGACGCGGCCTTTGCCGCCGTGAGTGGGACCGAGTGTTTGAATTCGGGTTGCTCCACCAACGCTTGCCGCGGATACCCGTGCTGCACCGCAAAAAGAACCCCGGCAAGGGGGGATCGTGCCGGGGTTCAGCAGCAGGCGAATCGCGGATGGGAGGAGCGTATCCGGTCGCCCTGTGACTGGAACAGCAGCGCTGCTCCGGCCTGCTCATTAGCACCTTCCGTCGGAAGTGAAGTGTGAGCTGCTTCACATTGGATGGCTTTTTCGTTCTCCGTTAGTTTCGGCGACCACGTCGGCGCTACACAGCAGGAGCGGAGTTCGCTGGACTCGCTGCTGGAGGGAACCGGATTCGAACCCTTGGTCCCCGCTAAATAGACGACGGCTAGGAGACCATCCTTGGCGCCTGGTGCGCATGCGTGTCCGGCCGAAGAGACCAACTCGTTCGCAGGGGGGGACCGACGGTTCGAATCCGCCTTCCTCCAGCGGTGAGTCGACAAACCATCGGTTCCTCGGCGGCGGAGCCGCATTGACCCCGCGGCCGAGCAGCGCACGACGATCCATCAAGCCGTTGCCGACAACCACCTCCAGAGCCGCGGACTTGGTTCTACGGAATGTGCTCGAAGGGAAGCCTTGCGATAAGACCAGCACACTCGACCAAGTGGCCGGGTTTGAGGCCCAACGGCGGGACCTAGAAGCGGCAGGATGCACGCGGATCTTTGCCGAGCAGATCAGCAGTGTCGCCGATCGGCCGGAACTGGCCGCCGCGCTCGATTACCTTCGGGACGAAGACACGCTCGTTGCGACAAAGATCGACCGGCTGGCGCGCTCGGTCCCGGACCTGCTCGATATTGTGGCACGGGCGAAGGCCAAGGGCGCCAAGGTCGAGATCCTTAACCTGGGCAACCTCGATCCCGGCAGCGTCAACGGCAAGCTGATCCTGACGGTGCTGGGCGCGATCGCCGCATTCGAGCGCGAGATGATGCTGGAAAGGCAGCGCGAGGGCATCGCACGAGCGAAGGCAGAGGGCAAGTACAAGGGGAGGAAGCCCACCGCGCGAAATCAGGCCAATCAGGTGCGGGCGTTGGCCGCAGAGGGCGTCAGCAAGGTCGAGATTGCTCGTCGGTTGGGGATGCACCGGGCGAGCGTTTATAGGGCGCTGGCGGTCCGGGCCTAACCGGCTCCCTAACCTACGATTGGGCAAACTCACCGCCTTAAAACTCGGGGCTGATATGCGCGCGGGTACGCGCGGGAGGGTCGATCAGACTACGTAGATCTCTTCTATGGTCGCCAGATGGAATTGATCTCACGATGGAATGATAGATCTCATCTACGTCCTCGGCGTTTGGCTCGGATCGCCCACCGCCTTCGCCGGTGCCGGGGCACGCCCCGGACCCCACCAGGAACCGTCCGATTGCCTCGCCGCAGCGTTGAGGTCCTCGCTGGCGCCAGTGACGAGACTGGTAATCGGCCGCTCAAAGAGCCATATACGCCGCGAGACTTCCCATGTATTGCATAACTCTTCGAAGCAAGTTCGACAACACGATTGTCGGATGGTACGACCAATCAGCAAGCAATTGGTCAACTGACCAAAGACGGGCGAAGGTTTTCCTCGATCGGGACCACGCTGACTTGGTGGCAAACCAACTTCGGCGCCAGTATCCGCGCATGGCTCAATACGTCGAGGTGACCGCGGCTGTTCAGCCGACAGCGATCGTCTATACCTTCGACCGCCGCCGGAACCGGGTTGTCGCTCTCTGATGCTGGCTTCTCTCCCCTATGACTAGGCGCTAGACGAGTTCAGCACCTGGTACAGCGGGCTCACCGAGCCAGACGGGAG
>DASQCY010000664.1:0-1555 GCA_035634495.1 Allostellaceae bacterium | reverse complement strand
AGCGTTGCGGCGGCGGCGAGCATCCCCTTTCTCAGCTTGTCGACCGCGCGCACCTCGAGCTGCCGGATCCGCTCGCGCGAGACGTGAAAGCGCCGGCTCAAATCTTCGAGCGTCAAGGGCTCGTCGCGCAGACGGCGCTCGACGAGGATCTCGCGCTCGCGCGCGTTGAGCCGCGCCATCGCCTCGCCGAGCAGCTTGCGCCGCTGGGTCATCTCGTCGGCCTCGGCGAGCATCGTTTCCTGGCTCGGCCGCTCGTCGACGAGGCGATCGAGCCACTCGATCTCGCCGTCCTCCAGCACGGTCTCGTTCAGCGATCCGTCGGCCCCGCTCATGCGGCGGTTCATCTCGACGACGTCCTTCCCCGGCACGCCAAGCTCGGCGGCGATCGTCGCGACCGACTCGGGCGAGAGATCGCCCGCCTCGAACTGCTCCAATCGGCCCTTCAGCTGGCGCAGGTTGAAGAACAGCTTCTTCTGCGCTGCCGTCGTGCCCATCTTCACGATCGAGGTGGAATGCAGGATGTGTTCCTGGATTGCCGCGCGAATCCACCACATCGCGTAGGTTGCGAAGCGAAACCCGCGGTCGGGGTCGAATTTTTGCGCCGCCTGCATCAGCCCGACATTCCCTTCCGCGATCAAATCGGAGACTGGCAGGCCGTACCCCGCAAAACCTCGGGCGATCTTGATCACCAAGCGCAGGTGGCTGCCGACGAGATCGCGCAAGGCTGCTTCGTCGCCATGATCTCGCCACGCGAGAGCGAGTTCCTGTTCCCGCTCCGGGCTCAGCATCGGGAACCGCTTGGCGTCGGTCAGAAGGTGGGCCAGCGCATCGCCTCTGTTTTCACTCAATGTTGTCACTGTCATCTCAGCTCGCTTGCGCGCCGGCGAACAGAAAGACCGCGCCCCCCGGAGATCTCCGGGAGCTCGGTCGGGTAATTTCAACAGGGTTTGCGCGGTGCCGGGCGCCACGCAAATGTGGGAACGTAGGTAGAACTTTCAAGGCCCGAACCGACTTTGACAACCGCGCGCATAAGAATACATTGATTTACATCAATTATTCGTCCGTACCGCGGTCACGGCCGGGCGCTGACGCTGAACATATTCGTCATCACCGGGCTCGACCTGGCTCGACCCGGTGATCCGCGCCTTCTTCGGTGCCGATCGGGACGGCGGCAGGCCCGTGGATCCCCACGGGACTAGCCCGTGGGCTGAAGGCCCAGGGATCAAGTCCGGCCATGACCATGTAAGTCCACTTCGACGCGGATGTGTTCACCGCCGGATGGTCCGACCGGCGCGCGGATCAGCGGCGGTTGCCCCAGGGATGAGGACCCACCGCGCCGAGCTGGGTAACTCGCAGTCGCAGCGCATCGGCTATTTCGCTCCTCATCGGTCCGGCCGGGTGGTGCTGGGCTGCCGCCTCGAATGAGCGGCACCGCGCCCGAGGGCGCGAGATGAGCAGTTCTAGACATGAGAAATCCTAAATCGACAGCCTAAAACTCTCGTTTGTCGGACCATTCCATAACCACCATCTCGGAGTTCTGGAGCTAGGCGCTTTC
>DASQCY010000663.1:0-2832 GCA_035634495.1 Allostellaceae bacterium | reverse complement strand
CGCTCTACCGCGCGACCAGTACCTCGTCGTCAACGGCCGGCCGGTGCGCGATAAATTGCTCGTCGGCGCGGTGCGCGGGGCCTATCAGGACGTGCTGGCGCGGGACCGCCACCCGATCGTGGCATTGTTTCTCGACGGGCCGCCCGCCGAGATCGACGTCAATGTTCATCCGGCCAAGGCCGAGGTGCGGTTTCGCGAATCCGCGCTGGTGCGCGGGCTGATCGTCGGCGCCCTGCGCAACGCGCTCGCCGCAGCTGGCCATCGCGCCTCGTCGACAGTCGCCGCCGCTGTGGCGGCATTTCGCCCGCTCGACTTACATCGGCACGGCGGGAGCGCGCCCGCGAGCCCGCTGCGCTTCGCGTTTCCGCCACCCTCACCGTCGCGAGCGCTAGCCGAAACCGGCAACAGCTTTCTGAGGCCGATGGAGGAGACAGAGCCCAGCGGGGCGCCAGGGCCGTCGGACGAGGCGCCCCTCGGCGCCGCCCGGGCGCAGCTCCACGGCACCTACATTCTCGCCGAAACCGCGCGCGGGATCGTGCTCGTCGACCAGCATGCGGCCCACGAGCGGCTCGTCTACGAAAAGATGAAGGAGGCGCTTGCCGCGCGCGGGATCGCGCGCCAGGCGCTGCTACTGCCCGAGGTCGTCGAGCTCGACGAGCCAGCCGCCGCACGGCTCGCTGCCCGCGTCGAGGAGCTCGCGGAGTTCGGTCTCGTGCTCGAGCCCTTCGGGCCGGGTGCCGTCGTCGTGCGGGAGGTTCCGGCATTGTTGCCAGGGGTCGATGTCGCGGCACTGGTCCGCGACCTCGCCGACGAGTTAGCCGAATGGGGCGATGCCCTGGCTTTGAAGGAGCGCATCGAGACGGTGTGCGGCACACTCGCCTGCCATACCAGCGTGCGCGCCGGACGGCGCCTCTCGGCCGCCGAGATGGATGCGCTGTTGCGCCAGATGGAGGCCACGCCCAACAGCGGCCAATGCAATCACGGGCGTCCGACCTATGTGGCGCTCGATCTCGCCGATATCGAGCGGCTGTTCGGCCGGCGCTGAGCGCAAACTTAGCGCACCTCTCACCGCTGCAAATATGGGGCGATTAAGCTTCGGTTAATCGCCAAGCGGCACACTTCCGGCGCGTCCATACCGAGGCTGAAATGCGGCTCGTCCCTGCGTCCTTCATGTGTTTGGCGGCCCTGTCGCTGCAGGCGGCACCGATCCCGCAGAAGGCGGTGCCGGCCTCAATCGGCTTGGCACCCGTGGTTGAATTGGTGGCCCAGGGCTGCAGCCTCGGTTGGCACCGCGGCCATTGGCAGGACCCGTCGGGCGAATGGCACTGGGGTCACTGCTTTCCGAGCTGGCGCTGACTATTCGACCGTCACCGATTTTGCGAGATTGCGCGGCCGGTCGATGTCGCAACCCTTCTTCAAGGCGACGTGATAAGCGAGCAGCTGCAGCGGGATGTTGAGCAGGATCGGGTCGAGCTCGGGCTCGGAAGCCGGCACGTCGAACGCGGCGTCGACCGAGACCGGCAGCTCGCCGGCATGGGTCACGGCGTAAACGGGCCCCCGCCGCGCGCGGATTTCCTCGATCGTCGAGACATTTTTGCGGTAGAGGTCGTCGCGCGGGATCACCGCCACGGTCGGGGTCTCGGGCGAGATCAGCGCCAGCGGCCCGTGCTTGAGCTCGGCAGCCGAATAAGCCTCGGCGTGCAGATAGCTGACCTCCTTGAGCTTGAGGGCACCCTCCATCGCCACCGCATAGCCGGCCGAGCGTCCGACGAAATAGGCATGCTCGCACTTGACGAGCTGCTCCGCGAGCCCGGCAATCTCGACCTCGCGCGCGAGGATGCCGGCGATCTGACCCGGCAGTGCGGCGAGTGCGGTGAGGAGCCGAGCGCCATCGGCGGTCGAGAGATCGCGGATGCGGCCGAGGTGAATCGCGAGGAGTGCCATCGCGACAGCCGTGCAGGTGAAGGTCTTGGTCGACACGACGGCGATCTCGGGACCGGCGTGCAGGTAGATGCCGCGTCCGCATTCCCGCGCGATCGTGCTGCCGACGACGTTAACGACGCCGAGCACACGCCCGCCCTTGCGCTTGACTTCCTGCACCGCCGCCAAGGTGTCGAAGGTCTCGCCCGACTGGCTGACGGCGATATAGAGTGTGTCGCGCTCGATGACCGGGTTGCGGTAGCGGAATTCGGAGGCCGGCTCGGCATGTGCCGGTAGCCGCGCCAGCTGCTCGATCAGATGGGCGCCGATGGAGCCGGCGATGTAAGCGGAGCCGCAGCCGAGGATCTTGACCCGGCGGATGTCGAGGAGCTCGTGCGCGGCGAGTTCGATGCCGCCCAAATGCGTCGTCTGAAAGCGTGGTTCGAGCCGCCCGCTCAACGTGCGGCCGACCGCCTCGGGCTGTTCGGCGATCTCCTTCCTCATGAAATGCGTGTATTCGCCCTTGTCGAAGGCCTCATTCGTCCAGGTGATCGTCGATGGAGTCTTAGCGGTCGGCCCGCCGTCAAGGGTCGCGGTCTCGAACCCGTCGGCACGCACCAGGGCGACTTCGCCGTCGTCGAGGTAGACGACGCTTCGGGTGTGCCGCACCAGGGCCCCGGCGTCGGAGGCGACGAACATCTCGCGCTCGCCGATCCCCAGCACCACCGGGCTGCCGTTGCGTGCGACGATGATCGCGTCAGGGCGCGCTGCGTCGAGCACAGCGAGCCCGTAGGTGCCGGTGACGAGCCGCAATGCCGCGCGCACCGCCTCGTCGAGGGAATGCTGCGGCATCGCCGCGATCAGATGCGCCAGCACCTCGCTGTCGGTCTCGGAGCGGAAGGCGACGCCGGT
>DASQCY010000662.1:0-3378 GCA_035634495.1 Allostellaceae bacterium | reverse complement strand
CTCGAGCGGTACGAGGCCACGTTCCGTGATAACGAGATCGATTGGTTGGTGCTTCCGAAGCTCACGGGGGATGATCTCAAGGACATCGGCGTGGCAGCCGTCGGTCATCGGCGCAAGCTGCTCGAGGCCATTGCGGAACTGAGTGGGGGATCGGCAGAACTCCGGGGTCCGCCCGTATCCGAGGAGGCCGGCCTCTCACATCCGCCCGATCCGACCTCGGCGGAACGCCGTCTGCTGACCATTATGTTCTGCGATCTGGTCGGCTCGACCGCGCTCGCCGCACGCCTCGACCCCGAGGATCTGCGCGAGGTCATCTCGGCGTATCACCGCGCTGTCACCGAGGTCGTCGGCAGGTTCGACGGGTTTGTCGCCAAGTACATGGGCGACGGCGTGCTCGCTTATTTCGGTTATCCGCAGGCGCACGAGGACGATGCCGAGCGCGCGGTGCGCGCCGGCCTCGCCGTGGTCGAGGCGGTGCGCCGGCTTGAAACGCCCGAACTGCTGCAAGTCCGCATCGGCCTGGCTACCGGGCTCGTGGTCGTTGGCGATCTGATCGGATCGGGGGCCGCGCAGGAGCAGGCGGTCGTGGGCGAGACGCCAAATCTCGCTGCACGGCTGCAAGCGCTCGCCGAGCCGGACGCCATCGTGATTGGCAATGATACGCGGCGGATGGTCGGCAGCTTGTTCGAGTACCAGAGCCTCGGCAAGGTTGAGCTCAAAGGGTTGCCGGCATCAGTCCCGGCCTTCCGTGTGCTTGGCGAAAGCCGGGTGGGGAGCCGGTTCGAGGCGCTGCGCTCCGGCGAAACTCCGCTGGTCGGACGCGATGAGGAGATCGAGCTGCTTGGGCGGCGATGGGCGCAGGCGAAAGCCGGTACGGGGCGCGTCGTGCTGATCTCGGCCGAGCCGGGGATCGGGAAATCGCGACTGACGGAGGCGTTCCGCGAAGGCCTACAAGACGAGCCCCATACCCGATTGCGTTATTTCTGTTCACCGCATTACCAGGACAGCGCGCTCTTCCCGTTTATCGGTGAACTCGAACGGGCTGCTGGTTTCGAACGCGACGACACGCCCGGGGCCAGGCTCGCAAAGCTGGAAACGCTCGGTGCTGCGAGTGCGCTGGTGGAGGGTGACGTGCCGTTGCTGGCCGAGTTGCTGTCGGTACCCTTCGACAGCCGCTACCCCACTCTCGACCTTACTCCGCAACGCAAGAAGGAAAAGACGTTCGAGGCGCTGTTGCGACGGCTCGCAGGCTTAGCGGAGCGGCAACCCGCGCTGATTATCTTCGAGGATCTGCATTGGGCGGACCCGAGCTCGCGCGAGCTGCTCGATCTGATCGTCGAACAGATTCACGGTCTCCCGGTGCTGCTGGTCGCCACCTTCCGGGCCGAGTTCCAGCCGCCATGGACGGACCAGCCGCATGTTATGGCATTGTCGCTGCGTCGATTGGGGCGGGACGAAGCCAGTGAACTCGTTCGCGGGGTCTTCGGCAACGCTGCGGCGCTGCCGGCCGAGGTCGTGGATGAGATCGTCGAGCGCACCGATGGTGTGCCGCTCTTTCTCGAAGAATTGACAAAGGCGGTATTCGAAGCCGGCGCTGTCAGGGCTATTCCGACGGCCTCGGCGATGGTGCCCGCGACACTCCACGCTTCGCTATCGGCGCGCCTCGACCGGCTCGGCCCGATCGCGAAGGAGATCGCGCAAACCGGCGCCGCCATCGGGCGCGAGTTCTCCTACGAGTTGTTGGCCGCGGCGGCGCAGCGGAGCGAGGCGGAGCTGCAGGACGGGCTCGGCCGGCTCGTCGCTTCGGGGCTCGTGTTCCGACGCGGCGTGCCGCCGGAGGCGTCATTCCTCTTCAAGCACGCGCTGGTACAGGACACCGCCTATAGCATGCTGCTGCGCGGCCCGCGCCAGGCATTGCACGCGCGGATCGCCCGAGCGCTCGAAGAGGGGTTCCCGACACTGGCGGAGACGCAACCCGAAATCTTGGCTCACCACTGTACCGAAGCCGGCCTGCTGAAAAAGGCGGTTGCGTATTGGTGCCGGGCCGGCCAGCAATCGGAGGCGAAGTCGGCTCTCGTCGAGGCGATCGCGCAGCTGAGAAGAGGGCTGCGTGTCATCGCCGATCTGCCAAACACCCGTGAGCACAAGCGCCAGGAGCTCGACCTTCAGGTTGCCCTGGCTGGTGCGCTGAGGTCAGTGAAGGCCTTCTCGCACCCGGAGGTGGCCGAGGCGTTCGACCGGGCGGGCAAATTGGTTCTGGAGAGCGGAGAGGCGGGTACGATCTCCCACTTCTCCGTGTTGTTCGGCCTTTTTGGGACCAAATTCCATGGCGGTGACCCAAGAGCCGCGCTCGAGCATGCCAGAGAGTTCCTGTCGCTTGCCCAATCCGGGACGGATTCCGGACTCTTGGTGGCGGGCTATCAGATCCTCGGTCAGGCGCTGATCACCATCGGAGATTACTCGCCGGCATTTCCGCAACTGGAGCGAGGAGCCAAGCTGTACGAGACAGAGAGGCATCGAATGCTTGCCTTTCAGATTGCCTCAGACCCCGGTGTTACGATGCGCGGCTGCTGGGCGTGGGGACTGTGGCATCGGGGCTACCCCGACCAGGCGAGCGAGGTCGCTCAGGAGGTGCTCCGCTACGCACGACGCCAATATGCCCACCCCTATCATACTCTCGGTTTGGCGCTTCATATGATTGCCCTGATCGCGATCGCTGCGCGACGGGTGTCGGAAGCAGAGAAGGTTGGCAACGAGTTGGTCGCCCTCGGAAGTGAGCACGGCTTCCCAACGGTGTCGGGAACTGGCTTGATTGTGCAGGGTTGGGCCCTGGCCCAGCGCGGTCAGAACGGAGCCGCCGCAGAAAATATCCGCAAGGGGATCGCGCTCGCCCGATTGCACTCGTACGAACCAATTTTTCTGGGCTTGCTGGCGGAGGCTCTCGCGCTGACGGGCGAGATCGAGGAGGGCTTGGCGGTTCTCGCCGAGGCATTGACGATGGCACAGGCGTCCGGCGCTCGAGGCAACGACGCGGAGCTCCACCGCTTGCGGGGCGACCTGCTGCGCCGCTTGCCATCACCGGATTGGACGGAAGTCGAGGCTTCATATCGCACAGCACTGGCGGTTGCGCGGGAACAGGGCACCCGCGGGTTCGAATTGCGCGCTGCGGTCAGCCTCGCCGGCCTGTTGCACGACCAGGAGCGCCGTCACGAGGCCCGCGATCTTCTCGCCCCAGTCTACGGCTGGTTCACCGAAGGCTTCGGCATGCCCGATCTCAAACAAGCGAAGGCGCTGCTCGACGAGTTCGGGGGCGCCTGATGGACATAGCGGCGTGGCTGCAGGGTCTGGGTCTCGAGCGCTACGAGGCCGCCTTCCGCG
>DASQCY010000661.1:0-2115 GCA_035634495.1 Allostellaceae bacterium | reverse complement strand
AACCGGATGCTTCATCATACCGCCGCCGGTGCCCTCGCCGACATTGATCATCGTGTAGCTCATGCCACCGCCCATATCCATGTCTTGCAGCTGCCAGTCGAACAGCGACCGGTAAAACGCCTTCGACTTGTCGAGGTCGGTGGTTGCGAGTTCGACATGCACGAATGGATTTGCCATGACGTTCTCCTATTGGGGAGGAGCGCGCAGATTGCCGCGCGCTTCGTATTGCCGCACTTGCAGAGAACCGAGGGCAACATCGATATCCGCTGCTTCGATCGCATGCCCGTCCTTGCGGCAGACGCTGGCGTGGATGACATAGACATGGCCCCCACGCCAAGTTGGCCCGCGCTTTTCGATCGCCCGGCAATCGCTGGACCCTACTGAAAATTCCATAGTGCTCACATCCCCGCTCTCGACATAATTACGCCAACCACTTCCCTTTCTCGTCATCTGGTTCATGTCCGGGAAGTCGTCACGCAGATCGCTGTAATGGGACTGGACATAGCAGCCCTTGTGCTGACTGCCGATGGCGCTGACGCAATATGGATCGACCACGATGGCGTCTGCTTCGATCACTAGATTGCCGAGGCTGGTGATGACTAGATCGTGACCCATTCGGCAATTCGATGCGTCGACCGGTAATACACTGCCGCTCGGCAACCCCATCCCTTCGTGACCCAGCAGGGGACCGGTCTTGCAAGTGCTCGCCGTGGACGGGTCGGCGGGCGACGCGCGCGACGCCGCGCCGCAGATTGCTGGTGTGACAGACGCACGCATACCGATTCTAGCGCGTCCAAATACGGACTGCTTCGGCTCGGCCTCTGAGTGTCTGCTCGCCCCGATCTTGCAATTCATTCGCCATTGCCGCGACGCTACCGGAGGCTTCGGAATTGAGGGCATCGACCAGCGCATCGCCGACGACGAGCGGGGTTTCAAGGCTGCGGGTCAGCCGCTGCAGCCGGCTCGCCGTATTGACGGTGTCGCCGATCACCGTGAACGAGAAGCTGTGCTCGCTACCGACATCGCCGAGCACCGCCGGCCCATAATTGAGGCCGATGCCGATCGCCAATCGCGGTTCGCCTCTCGCCTCGCGTTCCTCGTTCCAGCACTCGAGCGCCCTGAGCATCATATTGGCGCATTTAAGCGCGTTGGCGGCGTCCTCCCTACTCGCCGCCGGCACGCCGAAGACAGCGAAGATTTCGTCGCCGATGTATTTGTCTATCGTGCCGCCGCAGGCAAAGATCTGCGCCGTCATCCGCTCGTGATAGTCGCGCAACATCCTCACCACCGCCTCGGGAGCCATGCGCTCGGCCATGCTCGTGAAACCGACGATGTCGGCGAACAACACCGCGACGGTCTGCCGCCGCACCGCGCCCAATGGCTCGTCGCGCTCAGCCAACATGTCGACCAGGTTCGGCGAGAAATAGCGGGACAGGTTGTTGCGCGCGCGCTCGGCTGCGGCGCGCAGGCGTTCGATCTCGCGCAATTTGCCGATGTCGTCGAGTGTCTTGCGAATCGTGATTTCGAGATCGTTGAGATCGACGGGCTTGGTGACAAAATCGAAGGCGCCGCGGTTCATCGCGGTGCGTAGATTGGTCATGTCGCCATAAGCGGAGACGATGATCGCCTTGGCCGGCATCTGCTCTTCACGCAGCCGGGCGAGCAAGGTGAGCCCGTCCATGACCGGCATGTTGATGTCGAGCAGGATCAGATCGATGTCCGGCTCGGCCGCAAGCACTGTCAACGCCTCTTGGCCGTCCCGTGCGAAGCGGAAGGTGAATTCCCCTTCGCGGATCTGGCGGCGGAAGCGTTGGGTCAGCAACAGCTCGAGATCGGGCTCGTCGTCGACGGCGAGGATCTTGGCCGCCATCATGCCAAAGTCCCCATCATGCGGGAGCGAGATTGCTTCCCCCCGGAAAGGCCCGCAAGGGTCGACCGTCCGGGGGTCGCAATGACGACAGCCATGTCATTGCGAGGAGCCCCCAGGTCGGCGTCATGCGCCTCCCGAGGACGGGCTCCACGACGAAGCAATCTCGTTGATGCGGTCATGCCCTCGTCCCTGCCGTCGCAGTCTGCCGGGAACGCGGCAGGCGGATCGTGAACTCGGTGAATTCG
>DASQCY010000660.1:0-3006 GCA_035634495.1 Allostellaceae bacterium | reverse complement strand
AGAGATGGCGGGCGCCCGGCGAGAAAGAGGCAATAACGCCAGCCGATCAGAAGCCCGACGATATAGGCGAGCGCGTACCAGCGGATCGCCACCGGGCCGAGCGAAATCGCGACCGGATCGATCGCCGGGAACGGGATCGCGAGGAGCGGCATCAGCCTGTGAGCATACCAGGGCAACCGGCGCGGCTGTTATAGGCGCCCGTCGTCAGCTCGCCAAGAACGCCCGGCGCCGTCGGAGGCAGCGCCGCTGCTCAAATACAACGAAAATCGCGTTTCTCGCCACAGAAACGCCCGGATCGTCAACTAAAATAGGTTTAATTCAATAGGTTAGATTGCAAATTCGTTATACGGCGGATCAACGAAAATTTTCGACGCATCAACGAATTTGAACCGCCCGAACAATCGAATAACAACGAATTCGCTCGGGGCCGAAACAACAAGATCCGGCAGGCGTCGAGTGTTCGGCTGGCTCGGCGCCGGGCCGGCGGGACTGCAGGGGCGGCGGGCTGTTCCTCGGCGACAAGGCCGCGATCAGGCGCGGCTTTCAATGCGCGATCAGCTTTGCTACCGCGAATATCGCTCCGACGATGGCGATGATGTTGACGACGAGCGTACCGAGGATCAGGCCGAAGACGCGGTTGAGAATACCGGCCTTGACCGCTTCGATTTTGGCCTCCAGTCGCAGCCCGGATTGGCGCAGCTCGCCGAGCAGATCGGCGATCTCGGCCTTCAGTTCGGTGCGCAGATCGACGATCTCGGCCTTGAGTTCGGTGCGTAGCTCGGCGAGATCCGCCTTGGTGGCGAGCTCGGCCCCTTGCGTCGCCTCCTGCACCGCGGCGGTGACGGCCTCGGCTTGCGGCTCGGTAAAGCCGGCCTCGCGCAGCCGCTTCGCAACTTTCAGCGTATCGATCGCCATTCCGCGCCGTCAGAACCCTGGCACATGATCGCAAGGCCATCGCCGGGCCGCGAAACGATGGCATGGAGGGGATCTATCGGGCAAGCAACAGCGCTCTGCAAGGGCGCGAAGTCGGCCGCGGTGTGGTTCAACCGCTTTCTTGGTCGCCGTAACCGCGCAGGTCGGGCGCGACAACCGTGAACTCCGCGCCCAAAAGCGGCGCGAGCTTACGCTACATCAGATAGCTGCGGGTAGCCGTGCAGCCAACAGGAGCGGCGGTCCGCTGCCACCAGCCACAGGTTGATGTCGACGCCCGAGGCCGCGATCCGACGGCGCTCGAAGCCCGGGAAGAACTTGGTCATGGCTGCCCTCCTCGGCTTCCCGGAGCAGCCTGCGGGGCCGGCGCCGCCACGATGTGCTCTTCGACGCGAAGAACCCCTGGGATGTTCTCGGCCGCGACGCGGAAGGTCAGCCTCTCCTCCCGCGGCTGGTCGTCGGAGAACCAAAGATGCACGACCCGATCCCGCACGATGATGTCCGCCGACGAAATATCCACCCACTTCTTCCCGCGTAGTTCGGCGAGGAGCTGGTCGCCGATCGCGCGGTCGCCGGGATCGGCGATGGTCGCTTGCGCGCTCTTCGCTGTCGCCAGAGCCCGCACCAGGTTCGCCCGGCTGACGATGCCGACGAGCCTACCGTCGCGCACGACCGGCACGCGCTTGATCCGCTTCGTCTCGAGCAATATGGCGATATCGGCGAGCTCGGTCGTGTCGTCGACCACGACGACATTGCGCGTCATGACGTCCCTGACCGTGCGGCCGTGCGACTTGACATAGTCGCGCGCGAGCTCGCGATCGGACGCGATCCTGTCGAGCCACCATGACCGCCGGCGCCCCGTCCGAGCCTCCGGCCGGCGCGCGGTCCCGGTTTCGACGCGGTGTACCAGGTCACCCTCGCTGACGACGCCGACCACCCGATTGTCGGCATCGACCACCGGCACCCCGCTGATCCCGCGCTCGGAAAGAAGCGCCGCCAACGCCTGCACCGATGTGTCCGGGTCGACGGTAACGACCTCGGTCGTCATCACATCCGCCGCGCGCATCGCCACCTCTCCTTTGCTGCTCAGCACAACGCATAAATTACCATCGCCATGCGCCGTTGAGCCAAATCGGCAGGCAACCGCGTCCCCTGCAGCCTCGGGCCCGGCACCGAGCAGGCGTACCAATCGTTAATGATCTTTTTGATCGTCCTACAATTGATTGTATGTTATCTAATATTAGGAGAAAATAAACTTTGTAAGATAGGAAAAATTGTCATGCCTAAACCCGGATCGCGTTCAGCGCTTGCCGCGTTTGCCTCTCAAGGCGCTGGCCGGCGTCGCATTTCTGGCGATGCTCGCCGCCCCTGCATTTGCGCAGGGGATTGACCCGTCGAACATCCATGTCGGGCCGGGTGCCGGTCTACCGTGCGACACCGGTTGCATGGGGGAGCCGAACCCGGTCGGTTCCGGAAATACGTTCGATCTATACCAAACCAGCGGGGGAAAGAGCCTGGTGGACCCCACCCTGCTGATCTTGGCGGTGCCGAACGACCCGACCGGGTCCGGCCACGGAGCGCAGCTTTCTTCGGGCAGCGTCACCGGCGTGCAATATTACGGTTCGTACACGCCCTTCCCCGGTTTGCCCGGCCCGTCCACCTCGGTGACGTTCCAGTTCGGATCGACCGCCGACGGCGTCATGCATTCCTCTACCGGCTTCGCGGGCGACCTGACCTCAGGCAACGACGTCTACGGTGTTCTCGGCATCGGCGCCAGTGTCACGAACTCCGACAGCTTCACCAACTTTACGTGCACGGGAGGGAACCCGTGTACTAATTGAGGTGGACCCCGAGCGTGCGACAGCCGGAGCCGCGTCTTAAGGTGTAGCCCTGCCGGTTTCGATGTCGGCTCCGATCGCGGTGAGCGCGACGGCTGGTTCGACGAGTCTACTGTTCATCTCATCAATATCAAATGCTTTGTTGGCTGTGGCGCCTGTGGGTATGTGGGCGAAGGCGAGCATTTCCCCGCTTTCCGAGCTCACTCGGGAGGCGAGGGAAGCGGAGCCGGTCGGCAAA
>DASQCY010000659.1:0-1572 GCA_035634495.1 Allostellaceae bacterium | reverse complement strand
GTATGATCGTGCACCGGTTAGGTTTGCAACCAGTGTGAAGCAAATCACGACATCGCCGTAAGATGCGAATAAGGCAATACACCGAGCGGAGGGACCGCGACTTCGAATCCGTCTTCCTCCAGCGAACAGTCCGTCTCTCGCGGGATTTTTCCTCCCTGTATGGAAAAGCCGGTAGGTGCCGCGGCGTGCCCGGGACAAGCTGAAGGCGAGCGAATTCATTCACCGGGTTCGAGGAGGCCCTCGTCGGCGGACTGGCGCCGGCGGATCCGCCACGGGCGTCGCACCCATAGCCGAAAGCGGTCGAGGTAGAGATAGATGACGGGGGTCGTGTAGAGTGTCAGCAGCTGGCTGACCAGCAGCCCGCCGACGATCGTAAGCCCGAGCGGTCGGCGCAATTCGGCACCTTCGCCAAAGCCGATCGCCAGCGGCACCGCGCCGAACATCGCCGCCATCGTCGTCATGACGATCGGCCGGAAGCGTTTGAGGCAGGCCTGATAGATCGCTTCGCGCGAGGTCAAACCCAGGCTGCGCTCGGCATCGAGCGCGAAATCGATCATCATGATCGCGTTCTTTTTGACGATGCCGATCAGCAGGATCACGCCGAGCAGCGCCATCAAGTTGAACTCAGAGTTGGTCGCGATCAGCGCCAATGCCGCGCCGACCCCGGCCGAAGGCAGAGTCGACAGGATCGTGATCGGGTGGACATAACTCTCGTAAAGCACGCCGAGCACGATGTAGACGGCGACGAGCGCAGCACAAATCAGGAAAGGCTCGTTGGCGAGCGACTGCTGAAACGCCTTGGCCGTTCCCTGGAAGGTGCCGTGGATCGAGGCCGGCACGCCGAGGCGGGCGATCCGGTCCTCGATTGCCGCCGTTGCTTCGCCGAGCGACGCACCGGGTGCGAGATTGAACGAGATCGTCGAGGCGGCGAACAGATTGTCGTGATAGACCGCGACCGGCGTATGGCCTGCGCCAAAACTGGTGAAGGCGGAAAGCGGCACCATTGTCTCCTTGCTGGTGCTGACGGCAGAGCCGGTCGATGTGGTACTGCGCCCGCTATTGGCGAGCGCATTGTTGGCCGCGTTGCGGGCCACGTCGCCGGCGCTCTGCACCACGCTCGCGGCTGCATTGCCGCTCTTCGTGGGCGGCGGCTTGGCCGTCACGGTGCCGTACAAGGGTTGGGTTCGCTGCGTGCCGCTGACCGCGCCGCCACCGGTGCTGACATAGATCTGGTTCAATATCTCCGGCGACTGCCGGAACTCGGGCGCCACCTCCATCACGACATGGTACTGGTTCTGCGCCTTGTAGATCACCGACACCTGCCGCTGCCCAAAGGCATCGTAGAGCGTGTTGTCGACCTGGCCGACGGTGAGCTCGAGGCGCGCCGCGCTGGCCCGGTCGATGATCAGATTGGCCTCGGGCCCGCCTTGCTGTTGGTCGAAATTGACGTCGGTCAATAGCGGCAGATGTTTGAGCGCGTCTGCGACCTTGGGCGCCCACTCGTAGAGCTCGGTCGAGTCCTCCCCAAGCAATGTGTACTGGTATCCCGAGTTGCCGGTTTGCCCCGCGACC
>DASQCY010000658.1:0-2574 GCA_035634495.1 Allostellaceae bacterium | reverse complement strand
GCTGACGGCGGAGGCGTTTGCACCCTATGGCCAAGTCATCGCGCCGCTGCGAACCGGCGGCCAGGGTGCCGAGACCAGCCACGACCCCGAGGCCTCGGACAGCGAGGCAAAGCTCGTCTTAGGCAATGGCGAGCCACGGCTGTGGATCATGCATCTGCCGCATGTCGGGCTCGGCTTCACCCGGATCGCGCGCCACCGACGGGTCACCCAATGCCTGGGCTCGCTCGGCGGCAAGGAATGGCTGATCGGCGTGGCGCCACCGGGCGACCTTGGTGATGACGCCCGGCCGCGCGTCGAGGACATCGCCGCCTTCCGAGTGCCGGGCGATCGCCTGATCAAGCTGCACGTCGCGACTTGGCACGCCGGGCCGCACTTCGTCCACGACGAATGCCTATTTTTCAACCTCGAGAACCTCGACACCAACCGGCGTGATTTTCACGCCGTACCCCTTTCGGTCGAGTGCCGGTACCGGCTCTAAGCCGCGCGATGACGAGAGGTTGGGTTCAACACCTTGGCAGTCGCCAACAATCGGGCAGAGCGACGGGACGATTAGCAGCGCGAAACGGCCAACGACGATCGCCGGTGGACCGCACAGCGCTCGAGCCTGATTTGACCTGGGGCCGAATGACCCCTCCCCACGACCCATGACCGACGTTGACCGATTGAGTGTCTAAGGCGGGTTCGGGTCAGAGCCCCGCCCTGAAGGCCCCTGGGCTAAGGGAGGCCCTGATCGCAGGACTCCGGGGGCAGCGGCATGAGGTTCGTGCTGATCGACGCCGTTGGCGGCTCGTTGGAAACTCGACGCTGGCGCAACCTTAATCCGAATCAATAATCTTGTCGGAGCATTACATTAACGAAAACTCAGTAATCATGTCAGACATTCATAGATTGGATGCGGTAACGACGCAGGCAATTGCGAGGAAAGTGTCATGTCTGATTTTTCGGCCGATTTCAAAGATCAAGCCAAGCCGCAACGCGTACCGACGAGACTGGAATGCGGCCTGCTCGGCGCGCTGTGCGCGACGATCGTTCTGGCACTGCTGTTTTGGCTGGGTATTCAGTTTTCCTTGCTGCAACTGATGACCCAAATCCGCTGATCGATAAGGGCACCGCAACTGCATTGCCATCACCGAGTGCCCGCCGGGTGACGGCCGGGTGTCTGATGGCCGGCGCGGATGCTTGGCGATAGTTTTGTCCCGCCCCGCCGGAGAGGGGCACCGGCCAACAATTCGTTGAGCAATGCGTGTGAAGCACTCGATGATGCTGTCATCGGAGGCAAGTAGCTGGGTCTCGGCTACGGCCTCGCGAACAGCCTGCCCAGGATGGAGCCGGGAAGAAGCAGCCTCCTGACGAGCGCGTTTGTATCGATGACCGCTCCCCAGCTTTCATCGGCAAGGATTTCGGCCAGCTTCTCCTCGGTCATCCCTCGGAGGCCGCACGCTCTCCGATGCGATCGCAGAAGCGTTGAAACTCGTCCGTGTTGAGCGCGCGCAGCCGGTCGTATCCCTGCGGTGAGAGGATCACAGCAACGTCCCGGTTCTGGCAGCGTATCATGACCGGCTCGCGCTGCGCCGCGTCGAGAAGGGCGGCAAGGCCGTTGATCGGCGTCGGGGGCTGATACGTAGCCATGAGAGCATCTGCTCGGTTCGGATGCCGTGAACGAGCAGACTGCGGCCGTGCGAGCACATGTCGTAGAGGCACTGGCTTTGTCACCTCGCCCAAGTCTACCGACCCAGGTCTCCGGCGGCGCGATACCCCTCCGGCCGCCCCAGCTCCCTCATCATTCGGCCCGTGGTTTTCGAAAAAGACGCACACTCTCGGAGGGCATCTGATGACGGGGCCCGGTCGCCATCATCGCGTGAACGGCCGCTAGATCGCCGAGGCGGTCCGGCTGACCGGACAGGCGGGGCGAGCAGGCAGGCACCTTCCCTGGGGCGAGGAAAGAATTCGCGGTGGACAGCTGGCTGCGCCGGTGATATTCAACAAGCGGGACTTGGTGGATATCCCGGCATCACCGAAAGCCAAACTATGCCGGTCAGCTCCCAACGCGACCACGGGGTCGGATGGCTAACGCAGCAAATCAGGAGCGAATCTGATCGTCCCCGGCACGTCGTTATCAGGGATCACGACCGACATTTCCGGGGCTACGCGAAATCCGTCGAAACCGGATATCGGCGTTTGGGAGGTCACGCCGTTGGCAGCTGCAGCGGCGCGGCATTGCTCCCGATGGGGCCGGTAATCAGACGGCGTTTTCTTTCGCTCTTAGGGTGGCGGGATGAGTTATGAGACGAGTGTGGCTAATAGTTGTCTTTGTCGCTGCCGCCACCGCGTCGATTGGCTTATCGGTCAGGGCGTTTCAGCTCCATCCCTCTAGAACATTCGGAGCCCCGCCGCCGACCGATCCGGGTATTCGTTCAGGTATAATTGGGGCAGGCGGCTTTTTCTCTACTTTGACCACGCCCGAGCTAACCAACGCCAACGCGGCGTCACTGCAGTTCCAAGCGCAATGGTCGGTTACCGGAAATGTTAGCGGACAACCACTTGCCGGGCTCGGGCCGAGATATAATACGAACG
>DASQCY010000657.1:0-2277 GCA_035634495.1 Allostellaceae bacterium | reverse complement strand
TGCTCACCGGTCGCGGCAAATTATTTCCGGTAAAATTAGGTAAACAGCGTGGGGCAAGGAGGCAGTAGAGGCGGGTGGTGCCCCTCGCGTCGCCGACCCGGTCCGTCAATCGGAAAACATTCGAAAACATTCGGGCGCTGACAGACGAGCTGCGCTATCGCATGGTGCGGTTACGTCGGAGCGGACGGTAGAGCAGCCTCGGGGCCAAGTCGCCGCCGGCTTCGGCAGGCATGACCGGCACCTTTGATCCACTGGTGTTTACCGATCTTTACCCAATTTCACTCGCTCCGGCGAAGCCGTGTAGCCAACTCTTATCCGGAACCCCGGCAGGCTCACCAGGGCTGGCTAGCGATGATCGAGTCGAACATCCAGCACTCAGATGCGAAAAGCGGCAACCCGGTGATCCCGTGGCGCAGCTTATTGCTGGTTGCCAGGCATGAACCCGTCGGA
Source organism: Allostellaceae bacterium (assembly GCA_035634495.1). Classification (GTDB taxonomy): domain Bacteria; phylum Pseudomonadota; class Alphaproteobacteria; order ATCC43930; family CGMCC-115725; genus AP-15. Next base: position 1,827 of record DASQCY010000657.1, on the reverse strand, counting down.
CAGGGTCTGCATGAAGCTCACGATTTCATTCTCCTCTGCGTCCGACAGACCCAGACGCCCAATTCGGCTCGTGTTCATGTTGTCGGTCGATTCCGGCGCGGGCCAGCACGTCGTACCTTCATTGACGTCATGGGGCTGGCAGCGCGGCAGAACGTCGCGCGTGTTGTAGAAATGCACGATCGCCTTCAGGCTCGTGAAATATCCGTTGTGCGTGTAAGCCTTCACAAACCCCTGATTGGGCCGCTTGTCAACATTGCGCAGTGTCGGCACCTGAAATCGCGCTTGGTTGTCTGGCGCCAGCTTGAGCCACCGCTGATCTACCGCCGAGGGATGACTGAGTAGAGGCCCGCTGGTGAGAAAATTGCCGACGCCGAGATCGACGAACGATGACCCCGCCGGATTGGCGACATAGCCCAGTGAGTCAGGCCGGTTTTCCGCGTAGTAAGGAAGGCGCAGATTGGCAGGGGTTCCGATGTTGCTGGCGGTGAAGTCGGTGAACAGCGGGTCCTCGCCAGGCCCGCCGTCGCGGTGACAGCCGTTGCATAGCGCCTTGCCGCGGAACAGATCGTAGCCCGCCTTCTCCTGTGTTGTGAACTGCACCTTGCCGGCGAGCACCGCGTCGAACTTGGAGGTAAACGGCGTCACCTCGGCAGAGGCCTCATAGCCGGCGATGGATTGCGCCATCTGATCGAAGGTGGTGCCGGCCCGGCCGCGATCGATCGGGCCGAGATGCACTGGCATCGGATCGTCGGCAGGCGGCGGCCCCGGCCGGGCGCATACCTGCTCCACGTCGCCGGGCCATGCGATCGCAAAGGCTTGCAGTCCCCACACGCTTTCGAACAAGGCGCGATAGGGCCGCTGCGAGGCGCGATAGACCGCACAGGCGATATCGGGCAGCCCCATTTCTACCGGGTTGGTCGGCGGCCCTTGCGCCTGCTCGGCGGCCGGGTTGCCCAGCCGGCGGCCGGTCGCGCGCATGTCCCAGAAATTGCCGCCGACGAGGTCACCCTGCCCGGGATTGTAGTGCAGGACAGGCGAGAGCGGCGCATAGGCGTGCGCTTGCGGCTTGCGATTGCTGAATCGTGTGCGCACCGACCCCGGATAGGAGCCGGTCGTCCGGTTCAGCTCCGACACGGGACCGGTAAAGCCGGCCTCGGGCATGTGGCAGAACGCGCAAGCCTCGTTGCGGTTCACCGAGAGCTGCTTGTCGTACAGCATGAGCTTCCCGAGCAACTCGATTTGCTGGACCTGATTGTCCGGCGGCACGGCCAGCCGCCCGATTGTCTGTTCCTCGATGCGGTCAATCTCGGCCTCGACCTGCGCAATTTCCTGCAGCGCCTGGGGCGAGAGCATTGCGCTGGCCTCCTCCGCGCCCTGCACACCGGTACCCAGCGTGGCAGCGAGCATGGTCGCCGCAATCGACAGAAGCGAGTGCTGTGCCTTCACTGTTATCCTCCGAGACTCTCATTGGTGATACTGGATCATCTGCTGGCGGCGGCTGGAGCGGAAGCGTAGCGCGACTTCTGAAACTTCGATAACCTCCGCGGCCTTCGCGAACGCGAAGCGCGCCGAAGGCGGCCGAAGTTGCAAAGCTAAGGCGGTTGTGCTGCAGAGGGTCGAGCCGCCGCCCGACTTGAGGCTACGGCCGAAACTGTTGCGTGGCTCGGCCGATCGCGTCTCATCAAATCGAGCAGGAGGGAGCATGAAGATCGGTTTTGTCGGGCTCGGGATCATGGGTCATCCGATGGCCCTCAACCTGATCAAGGGCGGACACGAACTCTTCGTCTACGGCAAGCGCCGGCTGCCGGCGGATGTCCGCGAGGCGGG
>DASQCY010000656.1:0-6148 GCA_035634495.1 Allostellaceae bacterium | reverse complement strand
ATAACCGTAGGCGAAGCGGTAGAATTGAAGCCGGCTGGCTGCTCGGCTCGCGCTGTCACCGACGAGCGCAATGGCATCGTGCACGAAGTCTGGGTCCGACTCGCCTCTTGCAAGGACCGGGTCGTCTGCGAGCAGATCGATCCCGTTGTTTATCGCGGCAATCGGTCCGATCAGCTCGTGACACAGGCGAGCCGTCAGAAGCTCCAGCACGCGCAAATCTAGGAGGCCGGCAACCACACTGGGCCGCGGCGGCAGCACCACGGGTACTTGATCGGCAACCCCGTTGAAAGCCGATCCTAGCGAAAAGCGATCAATATCCTGCCAGCTCATTTGCAACCCAACATTCGCGGCGCAAACGTTGCTGATAACTTCCCCGACGTCAGCAGGCCGTCCTGCGGCGACGGCCGCACCCAACAACGCGCAGCCAAAGGTCGGGAAGGGAAGGCAGCTCAGCCGACAGCGGATTTCAGCAGCGCCTCGGCGGCGGCGAAATCCGCGGGCCGGTTGGCGTTGAAGAATGGGTCGACCGGCTGGTCGGAGAATGGCACAGTCGCCAGCTTGTGGCGGGCAGTCCACAGATCAACCTTGCGGATCCCCTGATCGACCAAGGCTCCGCGAAGGTCGTCGCGCAGCCGCACCGGCCACAGCCCGAAGACCGGGTGGGAACGGCCGCCTGAGGTGGCGCAGGAGAGGTCGGCGCCTGCCTCGTCCAGCCCCTCAGCGAGCCGCACGACGAGATCCGCGGGCAGGAACGGCGCATCGGTTGCGACGCTGACGACATAGTGACAGTCCGAACGGTGTGTCGCCGCCCAATCGAGGCCGGCCAACACACCGGCGAGTGGGCCGGCAAAACCGGGGACGCTGTCGGGCACGACCGGCAAAGCACACCTTGCGAACCGGGCGGGGTCGCCATTGGCGTTGAGCACGAGCGCGTCGATCTGCGGCCGCAGCCGCTCGATGACCCGCTCGAGCAATGGAATTCCGCCCAACAGGCGCAGTGTCTTGTCGCCGCCCCCCATGCGCCGCGACTGCCCGCCCGCGAGTAGGAGCCCGACGACCTTCACGCTGCGTCCTCGGCGAGGCTCGCCTTGCGGGCGAACTTCGGGTGCTCGTCCTCGGCGGCGCGAGGATCGCCGTCGAAGACGATGCGCTCGCTGCCGGCGAGTGCCACAAAACGTTTTCCCTTGGCGCGGCCGATCAAGGTCAGCCCGGCCTGACGCGCCAGGTCGACCCCCCAGGCGGTGAAGCCGGAGCGTGAGATAAGGATCGGGATGCCCATCTGCACGGTCTTGATCACCATCTCGGAAGTGAGGCGACCGGTCGTATAAAAGATCTTTCCGACCGGCGCGATGCGATTGAGGTGCATGTAGCCGGCGATCTTATCGATGGCGTTGTGCCGGCCGACATCCTCCATGTATAGGAGCGGCCGGTCCTCCTCGCACAGCACGCAACCATGGATCGCCCCGGCGGCGAGATAAAGGCTCGGCGCGGTGTTGATCTTGCGGGTTAGCGCGTAAAGCCACGAGGTGCGCAGGACCGCCGCAGGGTCGAGCCTGACCTCCTCGAACTTCTCCATCAGGTCGCCGAACACGGTGCCCTGGGCGCAGCCCGAGGTCAGCGTCTTCTTCTTCAGCTTGTCCTCGAAGTCGGTCTCGTGATCGGTGCGGACGACGACGGTCTCAAGCTCGTCGTCGTAGTCGATGCCGACGATCCGATCCTCGGGCCGCAGCATGTTTTGATTGAGCAGATAGCCGACCGCGAGGTAGTCCGGGTGATCGCCGATCGTCATCATCGTGACGATCTCGCGGGCGTTCAGGAACAGGGTCAGAGGCCGCTCCATGACAACGGCAGTCTCGATCGGCCTACCCTCGTGGTCGATGCCGGTGACGGCGCGGGTCAGCCGTGGATCATCGGGCTGGGGACGGACAGTGAATTCCTGCATCTGCCGATGATGGGTTGCACCGGCTCCGACCGCAAGGTGTGAAGGGCCTGTTTCGAACCGCGACCATCGGGGGCGACATTCGCCGATTGTGTTACTATCTTTAAATGCAGCAGGCTCGAATGCAGCAGGTCGCGACGCGAACGAGAAGAGCATGATCGACCCGTTTGGACGGACCATCACCTATCTGCGCGTATCGGTCACCGACCGGTGCGATTTCCGCTGTGTCTATTGTATGGCGGAGGAGATGACCTTTCTGCCGAAGGCCGAGCTGTTGACCCTGGAAGAGCTCGACCGGGTGTGCAGCGCCTTTATCCGGCTCGGGGTCAAGAAGCTGCGGCTGACGGGAGGCGAGCCACTGGTGCGCCGCAACATCATGGCTCTCTTTCGCCTGCTCGGCCGTCACCTCAACAGTGGCGCGCTGGATGAACTAACCTTAACAACGAACGGAAGCCAGCTCGCCCGCTATGCCGACGAACTCCATGATTGCGGCGTGCGCCGGGTCAACGTCTCGGTCGACACACTCGACCGGGCGAAATTCACCGCGATCACCCGCCGCGGTCATCTTGAGACGGTCCTCGAAGGGCTGACGGCGGCCAAGGCCGCTGGCCTCGCGGTCAAGATCAACACCGTGGCGCTGCGCGGCGTCAACGAGGATGAGCTCGACGATCTCGTCGCCTGGACCGGCGAAAAGGGTTTCGACCTCGTGGTGATCGAGGTCATGCCTATGGGCGATATCGGCGGCGAGAACCGGCTCGATCAATATCTGCCGCTGTCGTTAGTACGCGCCCGGCTGCAACGGAAGTGGACGCTCGACGAGAGCGACTATCGCACAGGCGGACCGGCGCGCTATGTCACGGTGCGCGAGACCGGTCGGCGGCTCGGCTTCATCACCCCGTTGACCCATAATTTCTGCGAGAGCTGTAACCGTGTTCGGATGACCTGCACCGGTACGCTGTACATGTGCCTCGGCCAAGAGGATGCCGCGGATCTGCGCACGCCGTTGCGCCAATCCGAGGGAGATGAGGCACTCGAGGCGGCGATCCGCGAAGCGATCGACCGCAAACCGCGCGGCCATGACTTCATCATAGACCGTCGCCACAACCGGCCCGTTATCGCCCGCCACATGAGCGTAACCGGCGGGTGACCGGTCCATCGCCGCCGCGGATCGCCGTCGTCGCGGCCGAAACCGAACCGGCGCAGCAGGCGCGCGAGGAACTCTGCGACCGCTACCCCTGTGTCCCCCCAGAGCGCGCCCAAGTCATCATTCCGTTGGGCGGCGACGGCTTCATGCTGGAGACCTTGCACCGCTTCCTGTCAAAAGGGGCGCCGATCTTCGGCATGCATCGCGGCAGCGTCGGTTTCCTGATGAACCCCTACAGGGCGGACGGACTCGTCGAGCGCCTCGCCGCGGCCCAGCCGGTCGTGCTTCACCCGCTCGAGATGAACGCGGTCGACGAGCAGGGCACCTCGCAACGGGCCCTTGCCTTCAACGAAGTCTCGCTCCTGCGCGAAAGCAGGCAGGCGGCAAAATTGCGGGTCAGCGTCGATGGGGTGGTTCGAATCGACGAGCTGATGGCAGACGGCATCCTGGTTGCTACGCCGGTCGGCAGCACCGCCTACAACCTCTCTGCGCACGGGCCGATCATTCCGCTCGGCGCCGGTGTCCTCGCGCTGACCCCGATCAGCGCTTTCCGCCCGCGTCGCTGGCGAGGTGCACTATTACCTCACCAGGCGCAGGTCAGGTTCGAGGCGCTCGAGACCGACAAACGCCCGGTCAGCGCTGTCGCCGATTATACCGAGGCGCGCGATGTCGTCACCGTCGATGTCCACGAGAACCGCGACATCGCGATGACCCTGCTCTTCGACCGCGAGTTCAATCTCGAAGAGCGGGTGCTCAAGGAGCAGTTCGCTTCTTGACGCTCGACAGAGTACTCGGGCCGGGTCAGCCGATGCGTCAACCTGCGCGACCGACTAGGCGGCCAGGATTGTCGCCACGGTTTGTGAGAATTCGGCCGGTCTGAAGGGCTTGCGTAGGAGCGGAGCACCTGCCACTTCGTCACCTACAGCACCGGCATCGCCGGTGATCAGCAGCGTCTTCAAACTCGGGCGCTTCCGCCATGCCTGCCGGATAATTTCCATGCCATTGATCCCCGGCATGGCATAGTCGACGATCAGCAAATCGACTGCGGCGCCGTCCTCCAAGATGCGAAGCGCCCCTTCGGGAGTGCTCGCCTCGCGCACCATGTAGCCGTCGGATTTCAGGAGTTCGCTGAGAAAGCGCCGCACGTCATTATCGTCGTCGCAGAGCAGGACGTGGGCCATGCCCTGCGGTATAACCGATCCAGACGGGTTTGCGCTGGAGGTCGCGAGCGGGCGCTCGACAGCCTGCGGCAGCCATAGTTCAACCGTTGTGCCTTCACCCAGTTTGCTCCGGATCTGCACCGCGCCGCCCGATTGCCCAGCAAAGCCTTGCACCATTGGCAATCCCAGGCCGGAGCCGCTGCCGACCTCTTTCGTGGTAAAGAACGGATCGAATGCTTGCGCGAGGGTCGCTTCGTCCATACCGGTTCCGGTATCGCTGATGGATACGAGAACATAATCTCCAGGAGTCAGCGCCGGAGACGAGCTGTGGTCGGCTCGTCGATTGTACAGCAAGATGCGCAACGTGCCGCCGACGGGCATGGCGTCCCGCGCGTTGATCGCCAAGTTCAGGATCGCGAGCTCGACCTGATTGGCGTCGACAAGCGCCGGTGCGAGTTTGGCATCGGTTGCGATCTCGAGGCGGATCGCCGGCCCCACCGTGCGCTGCAGCAGTTCTTCAATGCCGGCAACCAAAGCCCCGAGATCGACTGATTGCGGATCGAGGTGCTGCTTACGGGCAAAGGCGAGTAGCCGCTGGATCAGCGCGACACCCCGCTCCGCGGATCGCAACGCGCTCTGGAGCAGCGGCAATATGCTGGAATCATGGCGAGCCCGGCCGCTCGCCAATGCCAGGTTCCCAATCACGACCGTCAGCAGGTTGTTGAAGTCGTGGGCAATGCCGCCGGTCAATTGGCCCAGTGCTTCGAGCTTTTGAGCCTGACGCAGAGCCGCCTCCGTCGCCTGGTGTTCGGCCATTTCAGCTCGCAGGCGAAGATTGGCCTCGTTGAGTTCGAAGCGTAACCGCATCGCGTCGGTGAAGAACCGGTTGAGGTGCGCTCCGGCCAGCGAAAGAGCCGTCGCAAAGACGACGATCATCGCTCCGAGGGCGTTATCGGCGGCATTACCTTCTGCGAAGAAGCGGATTGCCATCGGCAGACTTGCCGAGAGCAGGAAGGCGAGAAGGGTCGGTAAATGCGACGCATTCAATACGACTGTGCCGGCGCACATCCCTCCGATCACGAATGTCAGGAATATCTGGCCGGATGTGGGAACGATCGGGAACAGCAGCATTCCGCCAAAGCCCCAGCATGATCCGGCCAGCAACGATCCGCAGACAGCAAGCCTGGACCAAATATGCCCGCGCTCGGGTCCGGAAAGGGAGCGACCATATCGTCGCCATAGGATCGAGCGCCCAGCGGTCACAAGGGCAACGAGGGAAAACCAAACCACCGGGAAAGGTTGAGCTCCAGTCGCTGACAGCACGATTGCGGTTAAGGCCGCATTCACGAGATTGACGGCGAGGCTGATCGGCAGCTGCCGAAAAACTGCGTGCAGCTGCTCGGTGCGGATGGCGATCGAGATCTCGGTGGGCGGCACGATGCCGAAACCTCACGCGTCGATGGGAACAGGCCGGCACATCGCGGAGGAGGCCGGTGCGTTCAATAGGAACGACGCGCTGGCTCGATAAGATACAAGCAAAATTGCCACTAGAACTTCGGCTCTTGGGTCGAGGCTGCGACACTCGAGTGAGTGGGACGCTTGCTTGACGTTACCGTGACGCTAGCTTGACGGGGTTATGGTTAAAATTGATGCCGATACAACCACGGGTGTTGGCTCGCAAGGGGAGGGCCCCGGTGGACAGGGAGATCGCGTCCGACCAAACTTATTCCGTCGTCAACCGAAGGCTCGGTCACCGGCCACCGTGGCGCTGTTGAGCGGGCACCCTGCAGTTCGGCTGAGCAGAATAGCGTCGCTGACCGCGATAGTGCTACTGTCGGTCGGGTTGTGGGCAGCGATCTGGGCCGCAGCCAGCTCACTGGTAGCGGTTTGTCTACGATAAGTTGA
>DASQCY010000655.1:0-2072 GCA_035634495.1 Allostellaceae bacterium | reverse complement strand
CGGTCGAGGGAGCGCAGATGGAGGAGGTCGAACATCATGACAGGGAAAGCACGGATCGCCCATCTGGCCGGGCCCAATGCCACGATTCAGAATACTCCTCCTTTGGTCACGTCGAACAAGGCGCGGGCTAAGCACGGGCTGTCTCTGCTGACACACACCGACGGTTCGCCGGCGCGGTTCGACGTGCTGCGCCCGCAGCGTCTGGCGGCGCCCGTCAGGGTCTATGTCGAGCAGTTCAGTGCCCATCCCCTCGAAGCCGACGCCGCCGAGCTCTACGGTCCGCCCGACGGCTACATCGACAGTGCCGGGCATGTGCACCAGGAGCGGCAGAGCGCCGGCGACAAGCCGGTCTACGAAGTGGAATTGCGTCCCGAGGACGGGCTTTACCCGTTGCCCTACATGGCCACACAGGCGGATGGTGCCGCCTGGGAGGAGGAATGTGCGTTCGCCGGTGCTCCCGAGGCCAAGGCGCGACAGGGCTTCTTCCCGGACGGCTCGCGCAGCTTCGAGGAAATCGACCGGCTGCAGATCGGCGAGCACGGCGCCGGGAACCTGATTTCCGACAAGGCGAAGATCGACTTCTATCGGATCTTGCCGCCGTCCGGCTACACGAAGGGCCTGACAGCCGATCGCCGCACCGACACCGGTTCGGGCGACATCCACCCCGAGCGGCGCGGCGTGGATTTCTTCCCCTACAAGCCGCCGCACCTCGCGGCATCCGTACCGCGGCCGACATTGGCTCGAGCGACCAATGCGGTGCAGCAGATTGTGGCGAGCGGCAAATATGACGGCGCGATCTGGACCGAGGGCAGCCCGCGGATCGAAGAGACGATCTATTGGTTCAATCTACTAATCGACACGACCCTGCCGATCTGCGGCAATGCCGCCCAGCGGCCGCACGGCATGATCAGCAACGACGGTCCAAAGAACATCATCGACTCGGTCGACTACATCGCCTCGCATGTTTGGGCGGACGAACAAGGCCGCAACCAAGCCGGCGCGGTCCTGATCCAGGAACAGCGCGTCTTCGCCGCCCGCGCCGTGCAGAAAGCCGATGCTCGGCCCGGAGGCTATGTGGCAACCGGCGGACACGGCGGCATCCTGGGTGCGGCCGGCCATGACGGGCCGCCGCTGCTTCATTATCTGCCGACCTCGCGGCACACTTGGCGGTCCGAGGTGAACCTCACCTCGCTGCCCGCTCAGGTCACCGGGGTGCGCCGGGAGGGCTCACGCATCGAAACCATTCCGGTCAATATTAAAGGCCCGGATGGCGGATTGCTTGGTTCGGCGATCCCAAAGATTGCGATCGCCAAGGACGCCAGTTATTGGGACGACGACGGCACGCCGGATCCCGAGGCGGAAGTCGATCTGATCGCGCTGATCGGACACATGCTGCAATCGACGCCGCTTGCCGGCTTCGTTGTCGAGGGGTTTACGCCCTATGGCAGGCCCGCCTCGGCTGCCCGGCATCGGCTGATGCTACGCGCGGTATATAGCGGCCTACCGGTCGTTCGCGTCGGGCGCGGCAACACCGAGGGTTTCGTGCCATTGCACGATCCCGACTTCATCGGCGGTTCGAACCTTACCGCGACGAAGGCTCGGCTGTTGCTGATGGCTTGCTTGATGAAGCTGGGCAGCCTGCCGCCGGCTGCCGATCCGGACCATCCGACGTCCGCGGAAGCGGCTGCCGTCCGCGACAAGGTCGGCGCCTACCAGACCATCTTCGACACTCATTGATCTTCGACCGATCCACCCCCCGGAGGAAGCACCATGACGAGCACGACACAAACCCCGCAGCCGTTCGATGCTGCATCCGGTCTCGAGCCGTTACGCGCCAAACGGGGTTGGATCATCGGGCTCGGGATTGTCTATGTGATCGCCGGGCTGATCGCGCTCGGCAGCATCGTCACGGCGACCATCGCGACCGTCTTTGTGGTCGGCATCATGATGCTGATCGCCGGCGTTGCCGAGGTGTTTCACGCCTTTCAGATCAAGACGTGGGGCAGGTTTCTGCTCTGGCTGCTGCTTGGTGCGCTCTACATCATCGCTGGCTTCCTAACCTTCGAGAACCC
>DASQCY010000654.1:0-3579 GCA_035634495.1 Allostellaceae bacterium | reverse complement strand
ATCTTCTTGACTATGGCGAGACCCAAACCGGTCCCCTTTGCGCGCGTCGTGACATAAGGCTCGGTCAATCGCTCGCGGCCCTGTTGCGGCAAGCCGTTGCCATTGTCCTCGACGATCACCGCGGCCTGGCCCGCCACATCGCTTATCGACACGCGAATATGTCCTGCGGGATCTGTGCGCTGTTCGGCGATTCGAAGCTCTATCGCCTCGATTGCATTCTTGACGATGTTGATCAGGGCTTGGCCGACGAGACGCGTGTCGCAACGAACCGTTACAGAACGAGCAGGGAAATTCGTCTCAAAGGCAATATCAGGATGGGCGGTGCGCTGCAGAAACACTGTCTGGCGCACAATTTCGACCAGGTTCTCCAGTTTGATCACTGGCGCGGGCATCCGTGCGAACGAGGAGAATTCATCGATCATGCGGCCGATATCGCCAACATGCCGAATAATCGTATCGGTGCACACCGTGAAGGTTTCCGCGTCGTGCTTGATCTCCTTGAGATATCTGCGCCGCAGCCGTTCTGCCGCCAGCTGGATGGGAGTCAACGGGTTCTTGATCTCGTGCGCGATGCGACGGGCGATATCGGCCCAGGCGGCCTTGCGCTGAGCTGACAGCAATTCGGTTATGTCGTCGAAAGTGACGACGAAGCCGCTGATTTCGCGGCCGTAATGCTCGGCCGCAATGCGGACGAGCAAGGTGCGCATGCTGGTCCCGCGGGCGAGTTGCACTTGCGACTGGGCTAGTCGCTCCGGACGTCGCTCTGCTTCGTCGAGCAACCCGGCCATTTCGGGCGCCACTTCGGGAAGGTCGTGTCCGATCGACTGCTCGAGATCGACCCCGAGAAGCGACGAGGCGGAGCGATTCGGCAAGTTGACGCGGCCAAAGCGATCCAGCCCGATGACTCCCGCCGAAACGCCGGTTAGCACAGCTTCGGTAAAGCGGCGTCGCTCGTCGAGCTGGCGGTTCGCCTCTTTGAGCTCGCGCTGTTGGCTCTCGATTTGATAGGTCATGCGGTTGAACGCCCGGCTGAGCGAGGCCAGCTCGTCGTCCTTCTCGCCCTCGGGAACCCGTGCGGCGAGGTCCCCACCGCGGATCTGTTCCGCTGCCGTGACGAGGCGGCTGATCGGCACCGCGAGCTGAGTGGCGAAATGGATCCCGATCGCCACCGCAGCGACCAGGAACAGGAGCGCCACCATAAGGAAAATCAAAGCGAACTTGATCTGAGAACCGGACCTCTGACCTTCCAACTGCTCGTACTGGGCGGCGGCACGCCGGTTTTCTTCGATGTAATTCAGAACTCGCGGCTCGATGAACCGGCCAACATAGAGATAGACGTCGCTCCCAAATTGATTGAGACGAACGAGTGCTCGCACCCTGTCGTCACTGTCATTGGTCATGATCGCCACGTCGCCCTCGTCGGCGAGGCGCATCTTTTCTTCGGGAACCGGCTCGAAGCCGAGCGCGAATGAAAGGCTGGACTTGGCCAGCATGTGGCCGGCGCGGTCGAAAATCATCGCCTCGGTGAGCCCACGTAAAGCGGCCTGAGCCGAAACGACCTGTCCCAGATGCTGCGGGTTGAGCGCCAACTTCAGCGCATCCCTATTGAGATCGTTCGCCATCGCCAACACGTCGGCGCGGATCGCTTGCTGATGCTCGTGCAGATAAGCCTCGGCGACGGCCCGTGATTCTGAGATTGCCGTGCGCACTTTGTCACTGAACCAGGATTCGACCCCAAAGCTGAAGAAGAGGTAGGAAAAAACCGCGACGATGATCGTCGGCATGACCGCGATCAGGCTGAACAGCACCACGAGTCGGATTTGCAGGCGCGAGCCGGCGAGGCCGCGTCGACGCTCGGCCCAGACCTCGATGAGCCGCCATGCGACCACCGCGCCAAGCAGCAACAGCAGTACGAGGTCGAGGTTTAGGAGCGACAGAACGGCGTTGGGATCGGGGCCAAAAGGTGGTGCCTCGGTCAGCGCCAAATAGGTCGCAATCCCCGATGCCAATCCCGCCATCGCCAGCGCGATCGCGATCTTGCGCCGGAGCCCGATACGGCCGGCCCAGACACGCGCCCGCCGCATCAGGTTCATGCACAACCCCCCGCGAGGCTATGCCTCGGGCGGCTCTGATACGAACGAGTCAAGTTGTCTCCGGCCGATCCTTTGGTGGCGTCACGGCCTACACCCTCCCGCTGCGTGGGCCCCTCCCTCCCGTGGCTGGGGGCCGGGGGCGCGGGGGTGGTGTCGTCGATCTGCTAATGCGTCATTTTATGCCGCGGACGACCGGGATGTCCAATTCGCGGATCTTTTTGCGCAAGGTGTTGCGATTGAGACCGAGCAAATGGGCGGCCCTGATCTGATTGCCGCGGGTGGCGCCGAGGGTCTGGACGATCAGTGGTCGCTCAACCTCGCGCAGCACCCGGTCGTAGAGCCCGGCCGCCGGCAGGCCGCCCTTATGGGCGGCGAAGTAGTCTTTGATATGACGTTCGACGGCGCCAGCGAGCCCCTCCGCGCCCGCCATTTCGAGCGGGTCAGTCGTCATCGGCGTGTCGGCTAGTTCCGCCTCGATCACGTCGACCCCGATGACCTCTTGCGAATAGAGCGCTGCAAGCCGCCGAACCAAATTCTCCAGCTCGCGGACGTTCCCCGGCCAGCGATAGGAGCGCAGCCGCTCCATCGCAGCTTCGTCGAGCCGTTTCATCGGCAAGCCCTCGCGTACCGCCAGCGCCCAGAAATGCTTGACGAGGGCTGGGATGTCTGCTGTCCGCTCGCGCAGCGGCGGCAAGCGGATCGGCGCGACATTGACGCGGTAGTACAGGTCCTCCCGAAACAGGCCTTGCCGAATCAGCTGCCGCAAGTCGTTGTGGGTCGCGGCGACGATCCGGACATCGGCACGGATCGGCACGCGGCCGCCGACGGCCGTGAACTCGCCCTCCTGAAGCACGCGCAAGAGCCGGGTCTGCGCGTCGATCGGCATGTCGCCGATCTCGTCGAGGAACAGCGTGCCGCCTTGCGCCTGCTCGAACCGCCCCATGCTGCGCGCGGTAGCCCCGGTGAACGCGCCCTTCTCATGGCCGAACAGCTCGCTCTCGATCAACTCGCGCGGGATCGCGGCCATGTTGATTGCGACGAACGGGCCGCTTCGGCGCTTGCCGAAATCGTGCAAAGCGCGGGCTACCAACTCCTTGCCGGTGCCGCTTTCGCCCATGATCGTCACCGTGAGGTCGGTTCCCATTAGCCGGGCGAGGACGCGGTAAATCTCCTGCATGGCTGGCGAGCGGCCGATCAGAGGTAGCTGCTCTTCCGTATCGTCTTCGGAGAGCGGTGCCGGCCCATCGCGCGGGGCAGTCAGCGCGCGCTCCACCACGCTGACGAGTTCGCGCAGATCGAACGGTTTGGGCAGGTATTCAAAGGCGCCGCGCTCGGTCGCCTTGACCGCGGTTATTAGCGTGTTTTGCGCGCTCATGACAATGATCCGCAGTTCCGGGCGGATCTTTTTGATGCGCGGGATCAGGTCGAGGCCGTTCTCGTCAGGCATGATGACGTCGGTGATGACAAGGTCGCCCTCGCCGTCGGC
>DASQCY010000653.1:0-2239 GCA_035634495.1 Allostellaceae bacterium | reverse complement strand
CCTTCGGCAGGGGCGAGATCAGGCATCAGGCCCTGGTTGATGCGGTGCGCGTTGGTGACGATGCGGCTCTCGGCGGCTTGGCGGAAGATCTCGGTCAGACGTACGACCGGCACGGCACCCGAGGCGATGATGTCGGCCAGTATCTGCCCCGGCCCCACCGAAGGCAGCTGATCGACATCGCCGACAAGCAGCAGTGCCGCCCGGGTCGGCAGGGCGCGGAACACAGAGCGCATCAGCGGCACGTCGACCATCGAGGTTTCATCGACGACCAACAGGTCGCAATCGAGCGGAGCGTCCTCGTTGCGCCGAAAGCTGCCAGTCCTCGGCTCGGTTTCCAGCAGGCGATGGATCGTCTTCGCCTCGATCCCGGTGCTCTCGGAGAGGCGCTTGGCGGCACGGCCGGTGGGGGCGCAGAGCGCGATTGCGGTGGTCTTCGCGAGAAGGATCTTGAGGATGGAGTTGACCAGAGTCGTCTTACCGACGCCCGGACCACCGGTGATCACCAGCACCTTGGAAACGAGAGCAACGCGAACAGCCTCTCGTTGGCTATCGGCGAGCGCCAGCTTCGTCCGTTGCTCGACCCAAGGGATGGCCTTGTCGGCATCGATCGCCGGCCAAGGCGGTCTTCCGATAGCGAGTGCCTTGAGCTTTTCAGCGATCTCCCATTCGGCCCGGTAGAGCCCCGCAAGGAAGACGCAGCGACGGCCCTCGAGGTCATCGGCGACTACCGCACCACCTCCGAGCTCGAGGCCCAGCGCTGTTTCAACGAGCTCTGCCGGCACTTCGAGCAGCGTCTGAGTGAGCGAGATCAGCTCTTCGGCCGGGAGCCCGCAATGCCCTTCGTCCATCGCCTCGGTGAGCGCGTAGGCGATGCCGGCACGCACGCGGATCAGCGCGGTCTTCTCGATGCCGAGCTTGGCCGCGATCTGATCGGCGGTGCGGAAGCCGATGCCGCGGATGTCGCGGGCCAACCGGTAAGGGTTCTCCGAGATGAGCTGGACGGCATCGCTGCCGTAGGTTTTGTAGATGCGCACCGCGCGCGAGGTGCCGACGCCGTTGCTGTGCAGGAACAGCATGATCTCCCGGATGACCTTCTGCTCGGCCCAGCCAGCGACGATGCGCTCCGCCCGCTTCGGGCCGATCCCCGTGACTTCGCGGAGGCGGTTAGGCTCCTGCTCGATGATGTCGAACACGGCATCCCTGAACGCGCGCACCAGCTTCTTTGCGTAGATCGGCCCGATGCCGCGGATCATCCCGGAGCCAAGATACTTCTCGATCCCTTCGATCGTCGTCGGCGCTGTCGCCTTGAGGAGCGAGGCTCTGAACTGGACGCCATGCGTGCGGTCGTTGATCCAGCTCCCGCTGGCTTGGACGAACTCGCCGGCCGCGATCATCGGCGCGTGACCGAGGACGGTGATCAAGTCGCGCTGGCCGCGGGCTTTGACGCGGGGCACGCAGAAGCCGTTCTCTTCGTTGTGGAAGGTGACGCGCTCGACGAGGCCGGCTAGGACCTCGGTTGGGGTGCTCGCCCTCGGCGCTTGCGGCATCACGGTATGATGGCGATCAAGATCCTGGGACGCCACCGGGATCAAGCCGTCACGGTCTGTCAGGCGCCGCTCGCGACCGGGCAAAGGCCTCGAAGGCGCGGGGCGGCGATCGGCCCCACAGAATCCGCCCGCCTGGGAACAATGAGCCGCGCGGGTGCTGTTGTTGACCGGAAATTGCAGCCCGACGAACTGAGAAACTGGGGTTTCAGGGCCTGGTGCGTGACGGTCAAACCCCTTTTCGCCGCGGATGCGGCGCTCATGGCGATCCTGGTAAAGCTCGCGCCGGCCGCGTCCGCAGAGCCGCCGGAACTGATCGAACCGCCGAGCTCCTCACGAAGCGGTAAGCGGGCACCGGCCCTCGCTGCTTAGATCTCGCTGCTTAGATAAGGAGCCGCTCGCAGAGCCCTTCGGCGAAACGCCAATGCGAGTGCGACCCGGAAGCGCCGCTCCACTCTCCGGCAGGCCGACCAAGCCCGCGAGGATTTCGCCGTGATCCTCGACGAATTGGCATTCCTGGGAGAGCAGCTCGCCCGGCTACCGACCCGTGTTGACGAGCCTCGTCCGGTCGGTGCCTTCGCGGGTTTGGCCGAGTCATGGGTTTCAAAGCGCCCCCGTCGGGCATAAATTGCGAGGTTTACGATATGAAGAGGGGGAGAAATGGAGGCACAAAAACCGACTTATGACGATCTAGC
>DASQCY010000652.1:0-2894 GCA_035634495.1 Allostellaceae bacterium | reverse complement strand
CTATCGCGGGATCACGCCGCGGAATCAGTCGCTCTTTCTCGAGCGCGGGCATGCCTATGTGTACCTCGTCTACGGCAGCGCATACATGCTGAACGTCTCGAGCGAGACAGCGGGGATTGGGGCTGGCGTCCTCATCAGGGCGCTTGAGCCGCGCGACGGTATCCCGATCATGCGGGGAAATCGTCAAATCGAGCGGCTGCGCGACTTGGCGCGAGGACCAGGAAGGCTCACCGCGGCGTTGCGGGTTGATGGTCGGTTCGATGGGCTCGATCCTTGCCGAGAAGGCCCTCTATGGCTCGGACGCGGCGCTCACGAACCCGGCGAAATCGGGCATAGCATCAGGATCGGCATCGCGCGGGATGCGAGCCGGCTCCTGCGATTTTATCTTCGGGGCAGTCTGTTCGTCAGCGGTCCAAGATCGCTCAGGGTATGAGAGACGTATCACGCCTGAGCCGCCAAAGGATTCGACTACGGAGGCTCACAGCGTCTCTTGCGGCGTTCTCCGTCGATCGTGACGAAGACCGGCTCGTTCAGCGCATCGGCCAGCAATGCCGGCAGGTTCTTTTTGCTGCGGCCGCCGGGGTTGCCGGACTGCCCCTTGCGGAACCGGGTGTGCAATGGCGGCCGGGGCCCACCTTGTAATCATGCTCGTCGTCCGGCATGGGCCGTGTCCTCTCTTATGCGCATCGGGCTCAGGCAGCCCGATATATCAAATTTTGGGTGCTCTTGTCAATCTCACAATATGAGATTATAATAAAAAAGATCGATGCGAAATCGCAAAAACGGCGGTGCGTCATGCCCAGGTTCTCTCTCCCTGCTCGCTCCCTCAGAGGCCGCCCGGCCTCCCTCAGAACATTCCCTGAGGGCGCATGGTCTCGGCTTCCCAAGAGATTGATTTTGCTAGCGTTGTTGGCGATCGGACGGGCGATTCTTGGCATCCAATCGATTTTTCTCCCTGCTCTCAGGGAGAAAAGGGTCAGGCTGGGGGCCGCTTGCGCAGCAGGATTTTCTGTTCGCCGGAGAGGACGAGCTCGCCGTGCTGGTTGTGCACAGTCACGCTCAGCGTGACAACGCCGGTCGAGCGCTGTGGCATCAATGCCGCTATCTCCAGCATCGGATAGAGCGTGTCCCCGGCATAGACCGGTTTCAGAAATTTCGACGATTGCTCGACAAAGGCGATCAGCGCGTCACCGATCGCATGGGCGAAGGTGCTGGCACCCGCCGCCGTGAAAGCCAGGATCTGGAAGCCGTGGGCGAGCGGGCCCTTGTGGCCGCGCTCGCGACAATATTCGAGGTTGTAATGGATCGGGTGATTGTCGGCGGAGATCGTCTGGAACGTTGCGAAATGAGCCTCGGTCATCGTGCGGCTCGGGATAAAGAAACGCTCACCGACCGCAAGATCCTCGAACCAGCGAGGTTCTGCGACGCGGTGTAGGGTGCGGTCAAAGGCCTCGGTCATCGCGCCTCCGCTGCTGTATTATCGGGTTGGTCGATTGGGGAGCAGATGGTGAAGCACGCTGATGTGCGCGCCCTCGAGGCGGTCAGCGATTTGATCGAGAACCTCCGCAGGCGGAGCGATCTCGTCGAGAAGCGGCTCGGGATCTTCTATACCAAAGGCCGGGCCTTTCTGCATTTTCATAAGGATCCCACCGGTCTCTTTGCCGATCTGCGGGAAGGCGGCGAATGGCAACGCTTTCCGGTGAATGACCCTGACGAATGCACAAAGCTGCTCGCTGCCGTCGATCGGACGCTCGCCGAGGCGAGCCGCCGCCGGACCTGAAAGCCCGGTCTACCGCCCGCTCCACACGGCCAAGCACTGGCCGGCGGCTTGTTCGGCACGCGCCGCGATCTCGGCCTCGGTCAAGGTGCTGAGCGGATGGTCGATAACCACCGGGGCGAGATCGCGCATGCCGAGCGCATGGCACTGCACCTCTGCCTCGTGCAGGAACTCGGTGGTGACGATAACCGCTGTCGGCCGGCCCAAGGCTTCGAGTCTGATGCCGTCATGCGTACAGCACGAAGTGCACGACCCTCAGTCGCCGATCGCCGTCAGCACGATGTCGTTATCGGCGGCGATGGCCTCGATCAGCGCCGGATCCGCGTCCTTCGAAAAGCTCTGCTTGCGATAGTAATTGACTGTGGCGAAGGAGAACTCTTGCTGCAGCCTTGCGACGGTCTTGCGCAATAGCCGATTGGCGTTCCATTTGGTGTTGTCGAGCACACCCAGACGCAGCCCGTCGAGGCCGCCCGAGCGCGGGGCAGGCGCCAACGGCTCGGTCTCGACCACGCCGCGGGGATCGAAGGCGATCGCGTCATTCAGTTCGGTCATCCGAGGCCAGCCTCCATTGATCGAGGTCAGAGATAGCAGGTGCCGTCGACACAGACCGGCGCCTTGAGAAGACCACCTTCGCCAGGGGTTTCGATACTGCGCAGCACCGGGGACGACATATGGCCCCAGCCGGGGATGAAGGCAGAAAACCGGCCGGCCGCACCGCCGACGACAAAGAGGTGGATGTGCTCGGGGCTCGGCACGATCGGAATGCGCGCCGCCGGCTCGCGCTTGTACCATTTCGGCAGGTTGCGATTGTAGATCTTGCCGTAGCGCTCTTTGAACGTCAGTTCCGAGAAGAGATTGTAGGCGTGCATCGCCAGATAGCTGCGCACATCGTGCCGGGTCCAGCCCTTGCCGGCTATGGTGCGGGCGTGCTCCGGGCCGATGATCACCGCGCAGTGACCGCTCGAAACCGCGTTGTTGTTGGCGATTGTGCTCATCGCCGAAGCGATGCTGTCGAGGATGCCTTCGGGGTCATTCGCGACATGGTTGGTCACACTGTGCGGCGGCTCGGCGGCCAGCACGAAGACGGTGGAATCGTCGGCGCTGAAGCCCTTTTCGA